>WAOZ01000156.1 GCA_015520975.1 DHVE2 group archaeon
GCGTTTTAAAGCTGATTTTCATTATTTCAGCACCTCCCTATGCTACTGATCATAATGTATACTGTGCATAATATAAATAGAATTATGCTCTCCATCACCGCAGCAATAATCAAATTTTTTCTTAATTTCTTTAGACTTTCATCCCCCTTTCACAAATGCACCTCCTTGATTTTTGATCGTGGGTATATATATTTTTCGTCACATACTGCCTTGGCGCAGTACCCCGATTTTATTTTACGCTTCAATTTAACACATATGGCATTTGAAAATTTACAAATTGATTAAACGGACCAATCACTCCTGATTTCATCATTAATTTAAGAATATACTTCATACCTTTTCCAGTTTTCAGCGTGAGAATCTCTCCGTGTCTTCCTCTGATTCAGTCTTCGCATTTCCCATATACAAAATGATGTTAATTTTTTGAGAGGCACTATAAAAGAACACCGCAAAAGAAAATTTCAAATAACTTTATGTAGTGGAACATTTTAAGGGATTCGTAGGTGATGAGCTTGAGGAGCAAAGTCAAGGACATAATGACACCGGATCCAGTATGCGTTGTGGCACCTGGCACGCGCAAAGATGTTCTCAGAACACTGGTCAAACACAACATTACAGGCGTACCTGTTATTAACGAAGAGGGCTATCTTCTGGGCATAATATCCAGAAGAGACATCTTTGAAAATCCGCGAGAGGACCAGATTGCGCTTATTATGCGCCGCAATGTGCCAACAGTGCATGTGGAGGATAGCATAGAAGACGCAGCCAGAACAATGCTCCGATACGGTAGAAGACATCTTGTGGTGGTGGATGAGAATAAAAAGGTTCTTGGCATAATCACACCTCAGGATTTTTTGAGAGTTATAGAAGAGCGCAAAATATCCGATCCTGTCGAGATATACATAACCCGCCCGTGTTTTCCGCTTCATAAATGCACTCCACTGCCGGTGGTTTTCAGAGCCATGACGCTCACATCGTTAACCGCGTTCCCTGTGGTGGATGATGAGGCGAATCTTATAGGAATAGTCACGGACAGAGACCTGTTTGAAAAAGCAAAAATTGATAAAAATGTGGCTATGGCAGAACTGGGTCTTGGCGACGATGAAGATGCGTGGAACTGGGAAGGGTTGAGAAATGTGATAAAGCTATTTTATATGGAGGAAAAAGTGAATCTGCCAGCCATACCTGTGGAGGAAGTTATGATAGAAAACCCGCTGACCATATTTTCCAAGACACCCGTGTGGGAAGCCGCGCGGATGATGAGAAAGAATAATTTCAGTCAGTTACCCGTACGCGGTGTGCACGACGAACTTCGCGCCATGATATTTGACAGCGACCTCGTTGCTGCACTCGTGGGTGTGAATGATGAATGACCTGCGCACAAAAATAATGGAAATCGCAAAAAGAAGGGGCATTTTCTGGAAAGCGTATGAGATATACGGTGGCCTCGCTGGATTCTACGATTACGGTCCAGTTGGCTCAGCGCTCAAAAACAATATCCTGAATCTCTGGAGAGAGATTTTCGTCATATCCGACTCACTCATCGAAATCGACTCCCCAAATCTCGGCCCTGAGATAATGTACATTGCATCAGGCCATGCGGACAAATTCACGGATTATATGGTGAAATGTCAGAAATGCGGACACGCGTTCAGAGCCGACGAACTATTAAAAGACCATATTCCGGATGCGGAAGGGCTGGACGCGGATCGTTTATGGAAAGAACTGCAGGCGCATCAAATAAAATGCCCAGACTGCGGCGGTGATTTAACATACCCCGAAAGATTTCATCTGATGTTTCCTACAACTGTGGGCCTCGGAAAGAAAGCCTTTTTAAGACCGGAAACGGCGCAGGGCATATTCGTGAATTTCCCGATCCTGTATCGTCTGAACAGAGAGAAACTTCCTCTGGGTGTGGCGCAGGTTGGAAAGGGATTCAGAAACGAGATCTCGCCGCGACAGGGGCTGCTTCGACTTAGAGAATTCAATATGGCCGAGATAGAATTGTTTATAGACCCCGAAGAGAATTTTGAACTGGACTCATTTGGAGAAGTAAAAATCCCCATCAAAACCCGCGACGGCTCGGAATCCGTACTAACTGCTGAAGAAATCGCAAAGAGAGGCATCGCCAGACCCGAAATAGCGTATTACATGGCGAAAACTCTTAAATTCTTGAAAACGCTGGGCATACCCGAAAATAAAATCCGATTCAGACAGCATCATCATAATGAACTCGCGCATTATTCTCAGGATACATGGGACTGCGAAATAAACCTCTCTCTGGGCTGGACAGAGGTTATAGGCATCTCTTACAGGGGCGATTATGACCTGAAAAGGCATATGGATTTTTCGGCTAGGGATATGACCGCGATAAGGAGATTCAAAGAACCGAAAAAAATCAAAGTGAAAAAGGTCAGACCTCGCATGGAGATTCTCGGACCCATGTTCAAAAGCAAGGCGAAAAAAGTTGCCGAACTGCTTGAAAAGAAAGAGCCTTCTCCCGCTGGTATAGAAGTAGAACTTGATAGAAAGAGAATGCTCATCACCCCTGAGGCTTACGATATAGTTGATGAGGAGATCACTGTTGGTGGCGAGAGATTCATTCCCCATGTGATAGAGCCCTCATTCGGCATAGATCGCATTCTTTATGCAGTTCTGGAATTTGCTTACTACGAAAGACCGGAAACGGGCTATAAGGTGCTGAGATTCCCTCCAAAAATAGCACCAATCAAGGCTGCAGTGTTTCCCCTTATGACAAAGGATGGTTTGGATGGCATCGCACGGGATATAAAAGTCAAAATTTGCGGCAACGGCATACCGTGCTATTATGATGACTCAGGCTCAATCGGGAGACGCTACGCACGCGCGGATGAGATCGGTGTGCCTTTCTGCATAACCGTGGATTATCAAACAAGGGAAGACAACACTGTAACACTGAGAGAAAGGGATTCCGCACAGCAAAAACGAATACCCATCTCTGCTCTCACATCCGTTCTGAAATCGCTCGTCGAAGGTACCAAATCGTTTGATGACCTGTAACGGAAAATGATTGTGGAAGATTTTTTCCAAGAACTTGCGCGCCTTCTCCACGGCATTTCCGTTCCGCACGATGACTGTGCATTAGCATTCTCCGGCGGGCTGGATAGCGGTCTGATCGCATATGTGCTCCGCGAAAAGAAAATTTATCCCACACTCTACACTGTGGGCTCGGAAAAAAGCAAAGATGTACTCAACGCGAGAGAGTGTGCGAGATTGCTCAATATGACCCTAAAAATTCTGCCACTTACTGAAAAGGATGTTATTGAGGCAATCGGATTTCTAAAAAAATTGGATAGTAGCATAACTCCTGTGGAGATATCATTCGAAATCCCGTTATATATTGTCTGCAAATATTCGGAGGAAAAAAACATAATCACCGGTCAGGGCAGCGACGAACTTTTTGGCGGATATTCAAAATATCTCAAAACCCATGAAAAGATGAAGGAAGATCTTGAAAAATTACTCACAGTAACACTTCCGAGAGAGAGGAGTATCGCCTCGCATTTCAATAAGAATCTCATAACACCGTATCTCTCTAAAGAGTTCATCGAATTTGCACAAAATATCCCAGTTGACCTAAAAATACACAACAGCGTGAGAAAATACATACTGAGAGTCGCTGCCAAGCATTTGGGCGCACCGGATGAAGTCGCATTTCGTGAAAAGAAGGCCGCACAGTACGGAAGTGGCGTCTGGAAACTTATGAAAAAACTTGCAAAAAAAGAAGGATTGAGCGTGGAAGAATTCGTGAACTCTATTTAGAACTCCACACCGAGTTTTCTGCTCAGATTTGTGATCATATCCTTTACCATTGCGCTTAAATCATAGTCGGGTTTCCAGCCCCATTCTTCGCGTGCGGCAGAGTCATCGAGGCTGCGTGGCCAGGATTCTGCTATTTTCTGCCGATAATCTGGTTTGTACTCCACCTCAAATTCAGGAACATACTTTCTTATCTCGTTTGCC
>WAOZ01000157.1 GCA_015520975.1 DHVE2 group archaeon
GGATAAAATCAAAGATAAAAAAATGCGCATCAAAAACTTGGAGCAGAGGCTCAAAAATCTCAAAAAAGAGATAAAAACTGATAAGAAAAACCTTGAAGAAATGAGAACCAGAGAGAGAGAACTTGGCGCGGAACTTGAGGATGTGGAACGGAAACTGAGAGGGAAAGAGAGGGAAATCAGCGAGGCAAATGAGAGATTCAGAACGCTTCAGAAAAATCTCATAGATACCACCGCACGCTTAACCGAGAAAAGGCAGGAATATGCCAGTAAGCAGGAACGCATTAATTCAACAAAAGCTGAACTTCAGGCGCTTGAAAGAGCAATAGCGGATATGGAGGAAGAGAAAAAATATGTCGAGGGTGTGATAAACGATGCGGACTGGAGATTGAAAAATCTGGCCGGAGTATCAAAAGAACGCAAAAAGAAACTCGATAAGCTTAATAAAGAATATCATGAGTTGAACAATAAAAGGGTTCGTCTAACCAAGCTTCTTAAAGAAAAAGAAGAACTTGTCCGTGAGCTATCCATTGAGTATGATAGGATTCGGGCTAAGATGGAAAGCTCTCAAGATGCAATGAGCCGTGCGGTTATGGCAATTTTGGCTGCAAGGGATAGAGGCGAGCTTCGCGGTATTTACGGTACCATAGCCGAACTTGGAAATGTGGATGAGAAATATGCGCTTGCCATTGAAGTAGCCGCGGGAAACAGGCTTATGAGCATCGTATGCGAGGATGATGAAGCGGCTGCGCGGGCGATAGAGTATCTCAAAAAGAACAAACTCGGACGTGCCATATTTTTGCCACTCAATAAGATGCTCCCCACTCGCCCCAGAGGCAAAGCAATACTCGCATCCAGAGATCCCAAGTCTCTGGGTTTTGCCATAGATCTGATCTCATTCGATAAGAAATTCGAATCTGCCTTCTGGTATGTGTTTGGAGATACTGTTGTGGTTGAAACATTATCCGATGCCCGGAGATTGATGGGTGGAGTGCGTCTTGTGACTCTTGATGGGCAATTGATAGAAGCAAGCGGTGCGATGGTAGGCGGAAGCGTTGAGCGCAGAAAGCGCGTTAGTATGGGTAATCTGGACGAAATCGGTGAGAAATTACGCGCGGCAAAGGAGGAATTTGAGAATGTTAAAAGGGAATTAAATGATGTGGAAAAGAGAATCGATGAGATTTTCGAAGAAATAAGGTCTCTGCAGATGACTGATGGCAAAAATGAGGGGGATATTGAAACATGGAAAAAAGAGAAAGAGCGACATGAGAGAAAACTTGCCGAGATTTTAAAGAAGCTGAAAGAAAGCTACGAGCAGAGGAAGAATCTGGAAAATATGCTCGAAGCGATGAAACAGGAAGCGAAGAAAATTAAAGAGGAGATAGATTCCCTCGTTTCACAGGAGGAATCGATCAGAGAGAGTATGGAAAATGCGATCCCTGAGAACATCTCCGCTGAGATGGAAAAGCTCAATAAGAGATACAATGAATTGAGGGATGCTTTCAACAAAATAAAGAATGATATCATAGGTCTTGAGAAAACTATAGAGTCTAGGATTTTAATGAAGAATAGCATCGAGAATGATATCTCTGAGTTCAATAAGGAGATAGAGAAATTGCTCAAAGAAAAAGAGATGAATGAAAAAGAACTCAGAGAGAAAGAGATTGAAAAAGGTAAATTAGAAAATGTTGTGGAAAGTGAGAAAGCCAAACTCAACGAACTTTACAACATTCGAAAAGAAATATCCGACAAAATTGCATCTCTAAATAATACGATAGATGATCTTCAAAATAAGAAGAATGCGAAAGAGAACATCATTATAATGGTTAAGACGAAAATAGAGTCTTTCAGGGAGAAGTACAACGAAGCCAAGCGCGAGTTTGAATCATACGGCGTTGAATTGAAGGATGAGAAACTGCCAAGCGTGAACACTCTTAAAAGAATGCTTGTGGATACAGAAACACAGCTCCAGAGCCTCGGACCCGTGAATATGAAGAGTATTGAAGAATACGATTACGAGAGCGAGCGCTATTCACGCCTCAAAGAGGAATATGACAAACTCGTCAAAGAGAAACGCAATCTGATGAATCTTGTGAAAGAGCTTAACGAACGCAAAAAAGACGGGCTCATGAAGGTGTTCAATGCTATAAACGAGAATTTCAAGAAGATATACTCAGAGGTCAGCAACGGCGGTGAAGCGGAGTTGATACTCGAAAATCCCGAGAATCCGTTCAAGGGTGGATTGATAATAAAGGTGAAACCACCCGGTAAGAAATTCATAAGGCTGAATTCACTGAGCGGCGGTGAAAAGAGTCTAACCGCGCTTGCATTCATATTTGCGATACAGCAGTATGACCCATCTCCGATATATGTCCTTGATGAAGTGGATATGTTCCTTGATGGTGTGAATGCCGAGATAGTTGGCAGAATAATAAAGCGCAATTCCAAATCGGCGCAGTTTATAGTGATATCGCTTCGAAAGGCCACTCTGAAATTTGCCGACCACATCATCGGAGTTACGCAGCAGGGCGATGGATTATCCAGAGTATTTATTCAGACTCTGCCCCGTGAGGAGGTGATGGCAAATGCATAGCGAGGTTATGAATCATCTTTATTATTACAAAGCTCTGCTTGACGAGGAACTGGATATAGATTACTATATAGATATCGCCCGGGGCATGGAAGAAGGTGTGCACATATCTGCGAAGAATCCTGTGGACAAAGCGGTATCCATAGTATTCGAACTCGTGATGAAGGAGAAACTGGATCCCTGGAGGATAGACCTGGTCAAATTTGTGGAGATGTACATGAACAGAATAAAATCCGAAAACGAGATAGATTTTGTAATCGCAGGTAAGATTATCTATATGGCATGGAATATTCTTATGCGAAAGAGCGAGGATGTTCTCAACGAAATAGAGAGAGATGAATTGGTTTTCGGTGATATCTTTGAAATTGACCCCGAACCGTTTGTGAACTATTATGAGGATTCTTATGTGGATACCTTGCCAGAGGACATAATTGAGCAGGATGTTATCAAAGAGCCCGTGCGCCGTGAGGAAAAGAGGCCGGTCAGCCTCATGGAGTTGCTTCAGGCGATAAATCAGGCTCGGGTTGAGATTGAGACCAAAAAGCGCCAGAGAAAAATACGGGAAAAGTTCAAGTTCAATCTTGAAGAAAAGGTGCATAAAGAAGACCTTGAAGAGGAGATAAAGGAGGTGTGGAGCAGGCTATGCGAGGTGCACGGAGATGAGGTCTATTTGAGTTTAGTTTACGATGGCACGAGAGAGGATTTCATAAAGGTGTTTCTTTCGCTTCTGTTCCTTGAAAAATTCGGTAAAGTGACCCTTGAACAGTATGCGCCCTATGACGATATTGTGATAAAAATACTGGTCCCGGAAGAAATGAGACTCATAGAATCACTGACCCCTCCAGAAATAATAGTGGAAGAAATTACTTGAGCTTTTTCTCCAGTTCTTTTTCTAATTCTTCAAATACTTTTTCAAGTCTCTTCGCAGCTCTTTTTATTGCAGCCTGCGGCTTACCGCTTTTTACCTTCACATAAAGTATGGGGTTTTCCTGATATGGATGATCGAAATGGTACTTCGCAAGTTCAACCATTTCGTCTTTGTTAAGTTCCTCAACGAGAGGTATGAGCAGAGTTCTATCTGGATTTATAACTTCAAGGGTCAGTTCATTTTTCTCCTTTTCGATCACTTTGAACTCCATTTCCTTCATGGATGGGGTTATTTTTCTTTATTATTTAACTGTTAGCATGCAGATAAGTTCCTCGTATGATTATCAGTTTCAATATCTGAATCGATTGGTTTTTATCTGTGATACTGGTTTTTAGTTATGTGGCCACACTGCAGGAAATAAAGGAGGATTTTTTCTACATTTATGCTGTGGAAATATCACTTATGATAGCGCTTATGTTCAATTCTTTTTTCAGTGAAGGATTAAATAAAGCGGTATGGTGGTTTCTTGTATTTTATATCTTTTTCCTCGCCGAATATAAAGTCTATCAGGCACTGTCACTCAGAAAAACCATGAAAATAGTGGCGCTTATCAAAAAAATAGATTTATATAAAAGAGAGACGAAAGCATCCATATCGTTCCTTCTTATTTTGCTTATACTTTTATCATCTGGAGGAATAGTCAATTATTTTATAGGCCCCGATTCGATTTTAAGGGAGATAATCTCAACAGCCGTTGAGTTTATCCCGCTCTACATCATTATTTATGTGTGCTGGATCGGATATCTCATCTATCTGAAAAAATCTATAATTAAATTTCTGAAAAAGTACCTTTCTTCTAGCAAAAAGGCTTTTTCTGTGAAAGGTATATTCATATTAAAGAAGAACGAAAAGTATATTTTTTACCCCCTATCAACCGCTTTGAAAGATTATGATTCATTATGGGATCGGCTGAAAAACAGATCTGAAGATTTTGTATGGCGTAATATGAATGTGAAAATAATGAAATCCAAATATTACAAAATTGCAGTTATTCATACTGGGAAAATGCCTGCTAAATATCAATCAAAAATCGTAGACTTCCTTAATGCTATTAACAGCGTGAATCCAGATAATAAGGAAACGGTTAAAAGAATGATTGAAAAATATCTGATTTAGTTTTTGATGTGCACATCCAGCTGTGGGAACGGTATTGTGATCCCCTCTTTTCTGAATGTGTTCAGAATTTTCGCCCTTAATTCGCTGGCTACGGCCCACTGATTTTCCACTTCATCCACCCACGCATAAAGCGTGAAATTTAAACTGGATTCTCCGAACTCTCTGAATACCACAACAGGCTGAAACTCATCGTTTTTGAGAATATTTGGATGCTCAATTGCGATTTTTCTGAGCAGCGTTTTTACTCTTTCTATATTGGAATCATACGACACGCTCACATCAATTCTTATTCTCATTTTCTTATCTGGTTTATTTAAATTTATTATTTTGTGATTTGCAATCTGGCTGTTGGGAACGAATATCATAGTATGTGCGAAAATATCGTAAAGCTTTGTGCTTCTCAGTCCCACATCCTTTACTATGTACACTCTATCATCGCCTTCGAATACCACATAATCGCCAATCTTAAACGCCCTATCCAGCAGTATGTGAATGCCTGCAAAGAAGTTTCCGAGAGTATCCTGTGCTGCAAAACCTATGATGATACCCATCACGCCCATACCGGCTATCAGCACGGTGATATCCACGCCAAGTGCCTGAAGCGCCATTATACCGCCAATAAGTATGATTGAAGCCACGCCTATTTTCTCTATAACTGGGATCAGTATGTTCTCAATGTCGTCGCTGTTTTTCCTTTTTGAAGATATATGGAATGCGTATTCTATCACTATGTTCTTGAACACTCTGTAGATAATCCATGTGATTACTGCGACCACAAATATGTTGTAGATTTCTATCACTAATTCTGCGAGCGTTATCGGCAGCGGAAGAAGCAGTATGGAGTCAACAAAACCGTAAAAAATAACCCATACTGTTACTGGTTTCTTAAGGATATCCACTAGTTTATCATCAAGTTTGTTTTTGGTGAATTTGGTTAGTTTTTTGATTATCGGAAATATGAAATATATTATGAACGCTATGATGATCCATGTCAATGCAGCGCTGATGAAAACGCGCCAGTATCCAAGCTCCTCCGGTAATGGAAGTGTGAAGAAAAAGAAAAATGTTCCGCCAGTGAGAAGTGTTACCTGCACCGTGTGTTTTTCGCTATGCGTGAATCCTGTGGCGTTGTAAAAATCTATTATGACTGAGAATTCCCAGTGCGTTTTTACCGCCACTTTCGGTGCAGTTACAGTCAGGTTGATAGCTTTTGCACTATTTGCAGGCAAAACGCCGCTGCTGGGTGTTATATTGAATACCCATCCATCATCATCGGAGATATGTATTATAAAAAACAGAGATCCCGTTTCGTTGTTGTATATCATAAAATGCAGTTTTTTCGTTTCTCCGCATTTCATAACTATGTTCTCGTTTACTGGCACAACTTCGGCTGAAACCGTATTATTAACGAGTATTACGGAGAGTAACAGTAGCACCATAATTTTTTTCATTTTCATATACCACATTACAGAAAATATATAAAAAGTTTCAGAGAAGCACAAACAGTGGTGCGAGAATCAGTGAGACTATGCTCATCAGCTTTATGAGTATGTTCAACGACGGACCGGCAGTATCTTTCAGTGGATCACCGACGGTATCTCCAACAACTGCTGCTTTGTGCGCTTCACTGCCTTTACCCCCAAAATGGCCTTTTTCAATGTATTTCTTCGCATTGTCCCACGCACCGCCGGCATTGGCCATGTATATTGCGAGCAGAAAACCAGATGCTATTGAGCCAGCAAGCACACCACCAACAGCCTCTGCGCCAAGTCCCGGCGTTACACCAACAACCACCGGAACTATGATGGCGAGTATTGTAGGTATAACCATTTTTCTTATAGCCGCTTTGGTGGATATGTCCACGCATTTTTCGTAATCGGGCTTGGCTTTTCCTTCAAGGATACCTTTTATTTCTTTGAACTGTCTCCTCACTTCGTTTACCATATCTTCCGCTGCCTTACCAACAGCGATAAGAGCGAGCGCGCTGAACAGAAACGGCATCAGCGCACCGATAAAGAGACCAACTGTAACTGCTGGATTTGCCAAATCCATAGTGAGATTTGCGCCCATTGATTCAAGTGTTTGAGCATATGTTGCAAAAAGGGCAAGGGCGGTTAAGGCGGCGGAGCCTATTGCAAATCCCTTTCCGATGGCTGCAGTGGTGTTCCCCACCGCGTCAAGATCTTCGGCTCTGGCACGGACATCTTCTCCTAAATGAGCCATCTCCGCGATGCCAGCAGCGTTATCGGCAACAGGACCGTATGTGTCCATGCTGAGAGTCATTCCGAGAGTGCTGAGCATCCCAACAGCGGCTATGGCTATGCCATATAAATCCGCAAGTATATACGCGATAATTATTGCTATGGAAATTGAAAGTACCGGGATTACAGTGCTCATCATACCTATCGCCATACCTGTAATGAGATTGGTTGCAGCGCCGGTGGTGCTTGCTTTGGCTATTTCCTTCGTGGGCTTGTATTTATCAGAGGTGTAGTACTCTGTGGAGAACCCGATTACGATTCCGGCAGCCAGTCCTGCAATCAATGCTACGAAAATGTTGTACCAGGGCACTATCTTGTTTATCGTTGTAAAATCGTATGTCGGATTCATATATATTACAGCGAATGAAAGTATGACCATAACAACCGCGCTTGTTATAACACCGGTGTTCATGGCTTTTGAAGGATCGCGATTTCTCATAAATACAACTGCACCAATACCTATGAACGAGGATATTATGCCCAGCGAAGCCAGAATCAATGGGAGAAGCACGATCTGTGTACTCAATGCTGCAGAGAATATTATTCCAATAGCCATGGTGGCTATTATACTATCAACATAGCTCTCAAACAGATCTGCGCCCATTCCAGCAACATCGCCCACATTATCTCCCACATTATCCGCTATCACTGCAGGGTTTCTCGGGTCATCTTCCGGAATACCTGTTTCTATTTTTCCAACGAGATCCGCGCCGACATCGGCTGCTTTTGTGTATATACCGCCTCCAACTCTTGCAAATAACGCTATTGATGACGCTCCAAAACCGAAACCGAACATTATGTTGGAAAGACCCTGCGGATCTATGTTTTTGAATACTATATAAATAACGCTCAGCCCAAGCAATCCCATGCCTACAACGGATAGACCCATAACTGCACCGGAAGAAAATGCCACTTTCAAACCTGATTGGATATCCTTTTCAACGGCTCTTGCGGTTCTGACATTTGCGAGCGTGGCTATGCGCATGCCGATATTGCCCGAAACTGCGGAAAGTATGGCGCCCGTTACGAACGCAAGCGCTGTATAATGGCTTACACCTCCACCTTTCACCGGTATTAGACTTGCGAGATAGAGCAAAATCGAAACGACAACTATGTACACTGCCAGAGATCTGTACTCTCTGTTGAGAAATGCCATGGCTCCTTTTCTTATGTATCCTGAAATTTCGACCATTTTTCCGCTTCCGGGATCTCTTTTCTTAACATATAACGCGAATATTAGTGCAACTAACAATGATGCGGCCCCAGTAGCTATACCCAAATATTCCAGCATCACCATCACCATCTTATCGTTCTGGGTGTTCATATGGTCTACATATATAAATTTTGCTGGTTGAAATCCGAAGCTTTTACAGCTTAGATGTGTATACGTGAAAGTTATATGATTTTAAATTTTTATTTCAAAATATCAAGTTTTTTGAACTTTTTAAAACTAATGCGTTATGTAGTTAATCTTGAAATTTGATTAAATAATGTTTCTTTTTTAAATGATATTTTAAGAAAAATCATTATATATCCGATGTTGATTGCAGTCA
>WAOZ01000158.1 GCA_015520975.1 DHVE2 group archaeon
CAGCGTCAGATGTGTATAAGAGACAGGCTATCGACAAGAGGGTTACTGTTCACACACTTCGTCATAGTTTCGCGACGCATTTATTGATGAACGGAGTGAACATCCGCGAGATACAGGAGTTGCTGGGGCATAAAAATCTCGAGACGACAATGATATACACCCACGTGGTGAGGGAATTGTCCACGGTGCCCGAATCCCCTTTGGATATGCTACGGAAGTGAACCCTGAGTTCGGCAATCCCGGGAACGCTGCGGAAATGGTCATTCAATTATACGGGATTGCCGAGCTCAGGCGGACGGACACCAATAATAACGCCTGGCATTTGGCTAATCTTCTACACTTTAAAAAATAACATTGTTTATAATCAAGGAGTTATGTGCGCCTAAAATTTTGTTGGCACAACAAATCATTGATTATTCAGCTATAATTATTCAACAAATCGAACAGTCGGAGGTACTGCCACTCCGGTAGCCTGAAGTACTTTTCCGGCACATCCTTTCAATTCACTTCGGAATATGATTCTTTTCCCTGAAATTTCGGCTTCCACCTCTTCCAGAGCTGCTATATCGTGCAGAATTTCATTCCACTCGAGCTTGTGGCCACGTTTTTCCAGCCTTCGTTCCAGTTCTCTGCGAAGAAGGATAGCCAGAAAGCTGCAGAAAACATGACCACGGATAGTATCATCAACTTTATGGTAAACTGGTCTGGTATCAACTCCGCTTTTCATAGTTCTGAATATATGTTCCACCATCCATAAACGCTTGTATTGTACGGCGATATTTTCGGCAGACAGATCTTCTCTGTCTGTCGTTAAAACCCATTTGCCGTCAAAGCGTGCTTCTTCTTTGATTTTATCTTCATTAATTGCAAAATGTTCAGTGCCTGATGTTTTTACATATCGGAAGCCCTTGTTCCCGACAAGGGATTTATCCCCCTGTTTCAGCTTTTTACGCAAAGACTCCACTATAACTTCTCTGTCATAAGCATCTTTTTTAGCCTGACTTTCATTAAGACAGATAACATAACGTTTATCCTCAAATCTGACTTCCTTGACTTTCAATGGAGATTTGCCTGCACCTCCTGCTTCAACCTCATGATAGCGTCCACCTTTAGACAGTACCTGTTCACGAATATGTTTCACATTCCGCATTCTGACTCCGAGAATATAGGAAAAAGAACTCTCTTCCGATTCAAGAAAATCCATCATCTTCCGGCTGATCATCCCACGATCAGCGACAATACATATGTTTTTAATTCCGAAGCAACGCTGAAAACGTTTTACAATTTCTGAAATGGTAGTTACATCTGTTATATTGCCGGGCCACATTTCACAGCATAAAGGAATGCCTTCATTATCAAGAACAACTCCGACAACCATCTGTTTGCGATCCGGCCTGTGGTCCTTGCTATTGCCGTACCGGCCGATTGTTTCTCCCCCCTCTCCCTCGAAATAAATACTGGTGGTATCGAAAAACACCATGTCAACATCGGTAAATAAATCTCGACGCCTGTCAAAAATCAGTTCTTCTATTTCATCTTTATTGCAACGGAAAGCAAATTTAGTACGGTTTTCCTGGTTGGAATGCGGTTCGCCTAAAAACCCCATGGCTCGATAAAGGTGATGGAGTTCAATATCTTCCGTGCCGGGCAGTTGAAAATCCTTACGCCATAGAAGAGAAGAACGGTCACTTCCCGACTCGAACAGTCGATGCATTACCGTATGGTAAATTGCGCGTTCAATATCAAATTTATATCGTCGCTCACTGACACATTCACGAATAATCTGATCAATTCCAAGTTCTTTCCATATGCGCCCGAAGATGGCATCCGGTCCAATACGAGAGCACATGACAGGTTTACTCTTTCCGGCTTTATGAGCTGACAGTAACGCAAGTTTTTCACTGAACCTCGCACCTGACTCGAGTAGAGAGTCAAGCATGCCGCTGGAACGAAGTTGCTGAAGATTACCAAGTGTGAGCAATACCCTTTGACGTACCTTCCCTGAAGAGTCTCTGTAGCCCTCAACAATCTGTAAATATTCGTATTTTCCTGTTTTTTTCTTCCTGAAAAACATCGCTATCTCCATCTTGACATAACACAATGGAGGCCCTATCTACTGTTTTCAATGTGAAAAATAAATTTAATCTGAATTTTGTTGGCACAACATTTTGATCTTAATCTTAACTGTCAGCCTCAAAAAAAATCAAAAAATCCCGTCAAACTGTAGAAAAAAAGTATTGCTATTGGAGACTGCATGGGAAATACTACGGCAAAATGGAGTTGGAGGTTGATTTGTGCGATCGCACTCTGGAGAAGAACTATTCGAAGGAGGAGGATTTCGGTCCATCTT
>WAOZ01000159.1 GCA_015520975.1 DHVE2 group archaeon
AAATGAGCGCCGGTGATGGCTTTTGCAAAAAAGATAGAAATCCTTGAAAAAGCAGTGGGAAATACACCAGAGATTATTTTAGAGGATAGCATAGTCGCGAAACTCGAACGTACCAATTTTACAGGTAGTATAAAAGACAGGCTGGTGCTTGAGGCGATTAAAGAAGCTTTTAAAAATGGCTCGCCAGAAGGTTTTGTTGAAGCAACCACAGGAAATACAGGAATAAGCCTTGCGGCCATGTCAGCTTTTCTTGGCAAGAAAACGATTATAGTTATGCCTAAATCAATGAGTAAAGAAAGAGCGCTATTGATAAAGCATTACGGTGCAGAGGTTGTTCTAGTGGAAGATATGCCCACTGCGAAAATCCGAGCTGAATACTTGGCCACCAAAACGCGGTACATATACTTAAACCAGTTTGAAAATCCAGCCACGCTCAGAGCGGGAATGAAACTGGGCAGAGAGTTTCTTAAATGGTGCCTGGAAAACAATTTCATTCCAGAAGTTCTTGTAGCAGGAGTTGGTACTGGTGGCACACTCGCTGGAACTGCAAAAGTTCTTAAATCACATTTTCCGAAGATGAAGATATACGCAGTGCATCCTGTGGGTCAAATAGATGGGATAGGCGATGGCGTGGATACCCCGTTGCTCAAAAGCGTGAAAATAGATTCATGGATCAAAATCAGCCGCGAAGAGGCTGTTAAAGGCGCCCGTGAGCTTGCAAAAATTGGTCTCGGTGTTGGATTATCAAGCGGCGCGAATTACATCGCTTCGAAGAGAGTTAAAAAAAGGGTTCTGACGGTTTTACCTGACTCTGCAGAGCGGTATTTCTCCACGGAACTGTTCAAACACTAGCACCGCCCAGTTCTTCTAGTTGTTCAGCGCTCCTTGCCTGCTCGTCAGTCATCTCTTTAACGCCCATTTTTCGCCGTATCCAGAGAACAATAGCATATGAAATCAGCACAGGAGGTAGAACGTAGTAAATGATGTAATTGAGGAGACTCACAGTATACCATTCGGCGTAATTCGAATAGGATATGTTGAGCATCTGCGTCCAGGGCATCTCAAAATATTTCACAGGACTCCAAGCGTTCATATTGAAAATAATGAGAAGCACATTTATGTAATTGGTATAAACATTGGCAAGTGTACTCATACTTCGTGTAACTTTGAACCCTGGAACGCGTTTGGTGGTAAATGGAGGAAACATATTGCTACCCATCAATCCAAAATGGTCTGTGAGTATATGCGACCAGAACCCAAGCATTATTATCCAGAACGCTGTCCATCCAAGCGGTGTGAATCCGTAAATCGCAAAACCCAGTGGCGCAAACATTACGCCTAAAGTAATGCTGTGCGCCCATCTTCTGTGCCAAGGTATGAAATCCGCTCTCACGGAACCATCTTCCTCTGGAAAGAATGAAAAATCGGGGCCCGAGAGAATATCCACATAGGTAACCTTATCATAATCGTATTTCAGATCAGCGGAGAAACTTGCCTCTGCATGCGATTTTGATTCAGGGAGATAAGAATTGATATACGGCCTCTTTTCAAACCCCGAAATTACTGGACCTATGTCGCATATAACTTTCTTATTCTCTGTATCAAACTGCACTGAATACTGTCTCCACTGATCCGATGAGATTTTGATGGTGTGAAGCATCACATTAACCTCTCTTTTTTCGGATGCTGCTTGATCTATTGCTTTAGCAAGAGTTTCAGCCACAAGTTTCGGATCTATGTTCCATTCATCCATATCCACCTCGTAATCATGTCTTTGAATATACCGTGCAAATCTGAAATCTATTGTGTCTGGCAGTATGCCGAATATACCACCCAGAATTATTATCAGCGCTTTGTTCTGCACGATGGCATTTGCTATCAAGTTGTTTCCGTAATACATATTCGCTATTACCACGACGAATGTTGCCGTCGTTAATCCAGCAAGGAAATGTGCAAATCCCTTCATTTTCGCTCACCACAACCCGAATAATGAGCCGAGAGATATCCCACTCATATTAAGCCAGATTGGCACAAGTATCACCGCAAGACAGTGCGATCTACGTGAATTGAAAAGCACGGGGATCAAACCTATGGCTGTTGCAACGCTCATTATGAGAAGACCCTGCCAGCTGGTCATAAAATACACCAGCGCAATCACTATACCTAAAACAGTAAGATTCAGAACTTTCGGATTTATCCTATATATTCTTGTGGCCAGGAACCTTGAAGCATAAATAACCATAAAAAATGAGATTACTCCAGCGATTGCAATACCCATATCCACCATGTAAAACTGCTGAACGCTCTCAGGTGTGAAAAACAAATTTATACCCATCGCCAATGCTCCTCTTCGGAGATGCAACGTGGGTAGGAAAAACAGCGATATCGCACCCACATAATACACAACCCGCGATGCGCCCATGGATACGAGAAAACTCTTATCCCCTTTCTGCGCAAACGCATGTGATGCCATATACCCTCCAACGCCAGCGGTCACGGCGGGGAGAAACGCGGCAAACAGGCCTCCAGATGCTCCCGCCACAGAGCCATGGACAATCTCCCGCGGATGCGCATCTATGCTTTTCGGTATATTCTGCTCAGGTATTTCATATTTGGAAATGAGATTCAGAATTATGGATGATGTGGCAAAAAGACCTATTAAAGGTGCCATCAACCCCTGAAACGCCCTATCTGCAGGGATTATAGTTTTGTTGAATACAATTATTCCCAAGATCGCGGATAAAAAGAATGTGAGATACCCTGCAAGTATGGTTTTCCAGCCCTCTTTTAGTCCATGAAGTGGATTCTTATGTCTCCCAAAATCCTTGGGGAACTCGGAAACCAGCATGTACGCGATAACCGCACCAATAATCCAGTGGATATTGGGCTGAACAATGCTCCAGACTATAGCAAGCGGGCCCATAAATAAAGGCACAAATATGGTAATCGCAATAACACCGATTAACGCTCCAGTGGCAATGAGTACCACCGCTTCATGACCGCGCCCTTCCTTTAAATATCTCAAAGACGGCATGAGAACGAACATTGTTGAATCATCGGGCGCGCTGAAATATATGGACGGAATCGTGAACACAAAAGCATAACTGACAAGCATTCCTATCAGCATCAGAACCATCTGCATAGAATCCAGAACAAGCCCAGCAGTAAAATAGAACAGGAGGAAGAAACCAATCACATTATAAACATGCAATCCAGGTAACATCGAAAGTGCGGAACCTATAAGTGTGCCGATAACCACGAACAGAATGCACATAAGAAGATATTCAATCGTCAATATATCACCTCCACAGAATCGTTTGTGTATGCCCTAACCTTAATTTCCCAATCACCGTTGTAAATCAGTGCCATACCTCTCACAACCACCTTACTTCCGCTTTGTAATAGCCCGGATATGCTGCTTTTATGCTCCACATACACATTCACAACACATCCCGGATAACTTGCATTGTAAAGGGTTATGCTCACAGAGCCCGAAGAATACTCTGTGTAATCCGCCACAATACCCTCCACACGCATCAACCCGTAAAGATGATATTCCGTCGTGGCTTCATAACTTTTCCTCTCCACAAGTTCGCATTGCGGATGCGCTATGAGCTCCCATTTGGGCTCAATAATGTAATCACTTTCGCGTATTATGGCGATCTCCCAGTGTCCGGCAAACCATTCAAATTTGCCCTGCAGCTCCACATGCTCTCCGACATCGTAGTACCGCACACCGGATGATACATACACACAAATCTCCGTGCCGTTCTGGTCAATGAAAATGGTGTTGTTTGCCTCGTCTTTATGCACAACAGTTGCCCAGAGTATTCTGGCACTGGTTCCATTGTACTTCTCCGGATCAGAAAGAAGCGTGGAAAGATTGTATACAGGATATAGCGTGGACGGTTGATATGAACGGTAATATTCCAGAGTGCCGTAAAAACGCGATATGCCGGAGGAGATATTCTTTAAATTAGTTATATTGAGAGACACATACGCCCGCGGCATTATAACATCCAGCAATTCATCTACGGATAAAACATAACCCCACGAATACTCCCTGACACCGGTTATATTTCCAGTAAGATATATCCCCTCTCCATTTTTATAGGCCCACGGCGGAGAATTTGAAAGAGCTGTTAAATTACGAATGCTGGAAAATTCAGGGCGCTTTATGACAAGATAATCGGGATTATTAAGAGTGATTGATTTTGTCGTGCTGTAGAAAAATGTGCCGCGGACATCAACCAGATCACCCATACCCGGCACCTTTCTTTCAGAGACCACTTTCCACATAACGCTGCGGTAAATTTTAACGGTCAAATCCCCTGTGCCGTCATTTATCGTGAATACCAATGCGGTTACACCGTAAGAGCCTTCATAAACTCTCGGATAATCAACCACATAGCCTTTAACTCTGACAAAATTGCGGTCATCGCTCATTGAGAGGTCTTTGATCTTTGTGACAGGTATCCCGGCCGCAGCATACGATAGAATTGAATACGCCGAAGCGATTATCAAAAGAGATAGCGCCACAGCGTATATCCTGTTGAGCCTTATTCTCTTCTTTACATTAGCGGTACAGTAGGGGCACAGCACCGTATCATCAGGGATTTCTCTGCCACAGCTGGGACATTTCATGATATCACCTTCACATCCGACATCGTTGCGGGGATTATTTCCCATTCACCGCTCATCATGCTTCCGTACCATTCGATGCACCCTTTTATCTGCACAGTTTTTCCTTCCAGAGATTCTATGCTCACATTGTTGCCCGTAAGATACACCGTGGCAAAAGGGATATAGGCATCCATATACCCCGTATCATCCGTTATATTCAGCACATAGCTGCCGCTTGTAGTGCGATAAACGGAAACAACGGTGACATTCAGAGTCACGCGCATGTAATTAGCAGAGGGGTATCCTATCGCCAAAATCTCGGAGATGTTCATATAAACAGGCTGTGCGCGATTTATGGTTATGGCATCGGGAGAATTAAGTATCATATATACATTATCGCCGCGAAAATAGACATTCCCTATAATTTTCACAAAATCGCCATAACCGGGAACCTTATTTTTCTCGACAAGGCGCCCTATAACCGGACTGTAAACATGAACGCTCATCACCCCCGTACCATCATCTACATTTATGTAGAGCGTAGATGTACCATCGCTGTGAATAACCAGTGACGGTGCAGAGGATACAACTCCTTTTATTTCCACCACAGCGTAATTATATGTTTGCGTGATGTCACCTATTTTCACATACTGCACAGGTATGCTCTGAGCGAATATAAGCAGAAATACTATGCCTATAATAGCGAAGCTGAGCGAGCCGTACTTGGCATAATAGTAAGCGGTGTGCTTGGGAATCTTCGCGCCGCAGTACGGACAGCGCTCTAAAGAACCTATATATCGTCCGCACGAAGGACAGGTTTTTCCTTCCATAAGAACACCTCATCTATTTGCTGAGTGCTTTTATTGCTCAAACCAACTTTGAGTTTCACTATATCGCTCTGGTATCTGGGAAGTATCTCATATCCAGATGTGTAGGGTGATGTCGAATCATACTGCGATACCACTCCAACCACGCTTATGTTATCACCCACGGATATGTTGCTGGTATCAATGCCCCATGCATTCTTTATGAACACCTCCACAGAACCGTTGCCGTCGTTAACCGTGATTTTCACAAATGTTGTGCCAACATACTTATCGGTCACAGTGCCTGAGATGTGCACCAGCATACCCTCAATTTTCTCAACATTAGTCCAGTTTGAGAAGTACCCCGTGCTTAGATTGAGAGGTGTTGGCGGCTGCCCGGAGCCAAGATAGGTTATGTACTCCAGAGACGCTATTTTTAGCTCCGCCTCTCCGTTATACTGCGTTATCGTGCCCCGGACCTGGACCTTATCGCCCTCTGTGAGATTAAGTTTCGTGTAATCAACATATCCAAACACGAGCACACCGCCGGTGGAATCTTCCACATACATTTTAAGTATTGATGTGCCCGTGCTTGATACGAAGGAATACACCGATGGCGCGGAAATAACAGTTGCATTTATTATCACCTGCTCGTTGGCATGTACAAGAGTGCCGTCAGGATTAACCTCGTGAATATAAGAGATATTCACATATTTTGCAGCGGAATAAATAACATTCACCCTGTCGGGTGTGCCAGTGCGGATCACAATCTCGTAAGAGCCGTTGTGGTATGTGACATTGCCATATAT
>WAOZ01000160.1 GCA_015520975.1 DHVE2 group archaeon
ATATAGTGCTTGAGAAGTCAGGAAATAATGATGTAAATTATACTGAATTTCCTGTCCACCAAAGTCCCATATAATAGTATTTATTTTTACATCTATCTCTGGATGGTCAAACTCGCGGTCAAAAGCTATATCTATTCCTTGTGTCCAAGATTGAGAGTCATCAGGAACTTTAGTATTTCTATCAAAAAATAACTTTCTAAGAGTAGTTTTACCAGCCTCAGGGTCTCCTACGATTAAAATTTTTGCTTCATAAAATATCTCTGAACCATATTTATAAATCTGCTCAAACCATTCTTTTATAGCTTCTTTGCCTTGTTCTATAATCTCCCCCGGCGGTGTCTCTATTGGATTGTCTTCATATCCAAAGTCAAATTCTATATCCTCATCAAGTATAAACGGCGAGAGAAAGCTCAGATCACGAATCTGGTTTTTCTCAAAAAATAAATATTTCAACTTCGGGAAACTTTCGGGCGGCAGGTCAAGCTCTGTCAGCTGGTTTGTGCTAACATCAATTAGCTGCAATTCAGGAAATTTGCCCTCAAACCTGATCTCCTCAAGTCCGCAGCCATGAAGATAAAGGGCTTTGAGTGCAGGACAGTTTTTGATAGTTATCCTGCTTATTTTCTGCGCCCCAAGGTCAAGATACTTAAGATTTGGCTGTTCCGTAGAGAACTCTACTTCTCGTATCTCTACATCAAGACGATTCCCTGCAACTTCATTATTCCCCAAAGTACTTTCAACAGTATAAAAACGCTCTAAATTAACAAATTCCAGATGTGTGGTAGTCTCGTCAAAGATTAGTTTTCCGTCTTTTATTTTGTATCTGAGAAATTCTGCTGCTTTCTCAAACCCGACTATATCTTGATGTGAAAAGTTTAGCATAGCTAATCTGATTGCTTTTCCCAAATATAAAAAAACTTGAGCGTTCAAAAAACATTTTACTAACCCAAGTCTTTAAGCCACAAAGGCGTTTTGCTGCTAATGAAATTTTTCTTCTTTCCAATTTTTTACATTGTTTTTGATATAATTCCGTATGCGATAAAATTCCTCGTCCGAACGGATAATCACATCCCAGAATCGGGATTGCCATTCAAAATCATATCCTAACCTGTGTGCATGCCGAGACACCGCAGATTTATATGACCCAACAATTGATGACACGGTATTTTTACCCGGATTCCGAAACCGCCTGGACCGATAATCATTGTCGGGGATGGCAGGGTCAGGGCATGCCCTGACCCTGCCATCCATATTGCCAACATCCATATTGTCTCCACCATCCATTATTTCATTTTTCAAAATCAAAATCCCATGAATATGGTTTGGCATTACAATGAATGCATCCAATTCCACATTCTTTGCATGATTTTTTATTTCATACCACAATATATCTGCAATGACACCAACATTGGACAAAATCATTTTTCCATCCCTGATTTCACCAAAATAATGAACACGGTTCTTTGTACAAATGGTTATAAAATATCTCCCGGGCCACGAATAATCCCATTTCTGCCAACGGATAATTTTCCTTCGGCGATGATTTCGGTTGGAATACATTGTTTAGTATATGATTTATTTACAAATAAATATAATTTTTTTCAAAGAGAATATTAAAAATTGCATTTTTTACCGTGCAGAGATAAGGCATACCTTATCTCTGCACGCCTTATCCCTGCGGGGTTAAAAAGGCAAGACAAGACGGAGACCGCAGCTGAACCATCTGTCGCCAGGGACGTAGTCGATGCGGTAAGCCACGCGGGCGAGACTGGCGCCGTAGTCCCACGACCCGCCACGTATAACACGGTAAGAGCCTTCTGCCTGGTTACATGGATCTTTTAGTCCCTTACTCTTTTTATAAAACTCACTATCATACCAATCCACACACCACTCCCATACATTCCCACTCATATCGTAAATACCTAATTGATTAGGAAATTTCAGGCCAACAGGACGGGTGGCTATATCAGAACTGGCTTCAAACCATCCAACTTCACTCAGAACATTTGATCCCGCGAACCTGAAATTATCTGTCACTCCTTGCTTTCCTCCCCGTGCAGCATACTCCCATTCTGCCTCTGTAGGCAGGCGAAAGGCATTTTTACGCAGGTATATTTTAGTATCTTCACCTTGTCCTGAGACATTATATGGTAAATGTAAGATATTATTCAGTTCCCTGCAAAACTTTATGCTATCATACCAGTTAACCTGTTCCACTGGTCGTGTTTTCCCCTTGAAATGAGATGGATTCTCGCCCATCACAGCCTCATACAAACTCTGGGTTACTGGCACCTGTCCTATGAAAAAAGATGATACTATTACTTTGTGCGATGGATTGTCATCATCAGAACCATCGCCC
>WAOZ01000161.1 GCA_015520975.1 DHVE2 group archaeon
ATAGAGACAGGATCAAGCTATTTCAAGGCAATTATACCAAAAAAATGGTGGAGGAGGTTGCCCTACATCTGCATGCTGATTATCGGGATTGGAAGCATAATTGTATTCATAATTCAAATTTATATCAACGGCATGGTGATGATGATTCTTTTTGTGCTGTTTTATATGTCCACATATTTCCTGTGGCCTTTATGGCATATGAGTTATAAACCTCTTTTACTTAAAGTGGTGCCGCTAAATTACAGGGGAACGATATTTTCCATAATCCAAGCAATCTGGAGATTCACAATAATGCCGTTATCCTTTCTGGCAGGTATTGTGATTTATTATCTCGGTGATTTCAGCCCCCTCGTTTTAAGTTTCGTATTTTCGCTGTTCGCTGTTGCACTGTTATTCTATATAGAAAAAATGTGAAATTAACCTTTGACCACACCGATGGGCACCATTTTCGCAACGATTCTTGATATACCGGCTCCTTCCACGGCTCTGACCACATCATCTACATTCTTGTATGCGTCAGGAGCCTCTTCGGCGGCGACTCTGTTGCTTGCACTGCGCACATAAATACCTTTTTTCTGCCACAGCATTCTCTTTATTGCGTCCCCCCGGAATCTGCGAAGCGCCTGATGTCTGCTCATAACTCTACCGGCCCCATGACAAGTCGAGCCGAAGGTTTCTTCCATAGCTTTCTCCGTGCCTATGAGAACATAAGAAGCCGTACCCATATCCCCTGGAATCAGCACAGGCTGTCCTACATCTCTGTATATTGAACTCAACTCAGGTCTTCCAGAGGCAAAGGCACGGGTGGCACCTTTTCTGTGAACATAGACCTTTATTTTCTTGCCTTCAACCGCATGCTCTTCCAGTTTGGCAATGTTGTGCGCCACACCGTATACCAGATGCATGCCCAAATCTTCGGGATCTGTGTTGAATATCTTTCCAAACGATTCGCGAACCCAGTGCGTTATCAGTTGTCTGTTTGCAAATCCAAAGTTTGCCGCGGCGCTCATGGCCGCAAAATAATCCTCCGCCTCCTTCGATTTTACAGGGGCACAGGCAAGTTGACGATCCACCAGATTGATGCCGTATTTTCTGGATGCGTTTTCCATTATTTTTATATAGTCGCTGGCAACCTGATGTCCAAGACCTCTCGAGCCTGTGTGAATCATCACTGTTATCTGTCCCTCATGGGTTATTCCGAATTTCTTTGCGATTTCCGGCAAATATATTTTCTCTACTTTTTGAACCTCGAGAAAGTGGTTTCCCGCACCAAGAGTGCCAAGTTGTGCCGACCCTCTTTTCTTTGCTTTATCGCTTACTTTTTCATGGGCTGCGAATCTTATGTTCCCCCCTTCTTCAATTCTTTCAAGATCCTCATCCCATCCGTAGCCGTTCTCAACGGCCCATTTTGCGCCCTGATCAAGAACCTTGTTAAGCTCCTGAAAGGATAATCTGAGTTTCCCCGTTTCGCCAACACCCGAGGGCACATTCACAAAAATTTTATCTACTAGCTCTTTAATTCGGGGTCGCACATCCTTTTCATCTAAATTTGTTGTTAGAAGTCTGACACCGCAGTTTATATCGTATCCCACACCACCGGGAGATATGATTCCCTCTTCAGCGTCGAAAGCAGCGACACCGCCTATTGGAAAACCATAGCCCCAGTGAATATCAGGCATGGCCATGCTCGCTCTCACTATACCGGGAAGCGTGGCCACATTTGCCACCTGCTCAGGAGCGTTGTCTTTTTTAATTTGTGCGATCATGGATTCACTTGCGAAAATTATGCCCGGAACACGCATACCTCTTTTGTAAGTTTTTGGAATTTCCCATCTGAACGGATCAATTTTTTTAAGTGGACCTGCCCACATCTCGCATCACCGAAAAGAAAAAAGAATATGGTATTTTAAGGTTTTTGAAAAAATCAGGACCCTTGGAATCTCTCAACTGTTGCCATTATTATAGCTCCAGCCACACCCAGTCTGGGATCGAGATGATTGCCCATGTCCTCCGTGAAATCCAAAAACCATTCGTCTCCAATCATCTTGAATTTTTGCTTGTATCTTCCAACGGGCTTGTTTCCAAGCTTAACCTGATATTCCTTTGGAACCATCTTTGTTATCATTCTCCTGAGAAGTGCTCTTGCAGTGTTTTCTTCCACGACGCCTATCTCTCTCTTGTTCTGGTCAAATATCTTCCATGTGTCCTTGAGCATTGATTTCCAGTATTTTCTGCCAAAATAGCCTATTATTTCATTTGTGTTCGGGTCAAATACCCTGAAAACAGCGGTAAGGTCAAGAATGTTCTCCTGCTTTATGCCCAGCACGGGTTTTGTTCTCTTTTCATCGGCGTATATTATTATTTCGTCTTTGAGTTTAAATGCCTTTTTATGTGCATATCCAACAAGCGCTCCGGAGCTGTTGTATATCCAGTATTTCAGCCCTCCAATGGTCAAAATCTTCTGCTTTATATTATATTTCTTGTCACTCCATCTTCCTGTCATTTTGACACCCCGATTTACATTATGGTAATGCTCATATTTAATGTTTTTTATATCGTCGGTTCAAATCCATGGTGGCGGAGGTGGCGGTGGAATACGGTGTTTGACCTTATCCATGGCATCTTTGACACCGATATAAAGAAGTATAACACCGAGGATATCTATCAAAATATAAATAAATGCTCCAATTTTCATCGCATCAGAATCGTATCTGTTTCCTATGCGGTGAAATTCCATTCCTATGAAAATCTTTCCAACTATTATTACCGCTGTGAGTACTATGCTGATTATTGAGGAAGAGAATCCTATATAAAATGCAGGTATCGTTGCACTTTCGTTTACTCCCATGATTGGTATGGCAACATCCAATATGACGGAACCTATAAGTCCAGATAATACAATATATATACCCAAAATTGCGTTGGAAACTTTCGACTCGATTTTTTCGTAAAGTTTGAATCCACGATAAATGTAATAAAGATAAATCAGGTAAATGCCCAGTATAGCTATGGATATGATGATGACTATAAAGAGGATTGAATTATAGGGTAAGTTATTGCTCGGACCTGAGGTATTTATAGATACGGCGACAATAAAAAGAGTTGCGGCGATCACAATTGCTATCGGTATTGCCACAAAAACAAGAATGATGAAATATAAAAACGCTTTGCGAAACTCTTCGAGTGCGTTTAATTCGAGTGTCTTCCTTGCCTCAAAGGCGCTATCGGATAACATCTACACCGTACTGTGCTTTGAGTTCTTCCGAAGTCATCTTGCCCAGTATCTGCTTGCTCTTTACCCCTGTGGCAACCACGAGCACGGAAATTTTTCTGTCGTAAGTTGGGTCTATGGCACAGCCCCAGATTATCCTTGCGTTCTTCTGCACCTTCTTATGAAGCTCCTCCACGGCTCTTTCTGCTTCGCTTATGGTCATATCTGGTGAACCCACGACATTCACCAGGACCCCGGTGGCTGTTGAGATATCCACTTCAAGCAAGGGCGAGTTTATTGCATTCTCAAGTGCCTCAAGGGCTCTATCTTCACCGCGCCCCTCGCTCTCACCGAGCCCGATCATGGCCACGCCGCCGCCTTTCATTATGGTTTTAAGGTCGTTGAAGTCCAGATTGACCAGACCCGGTTTCGTTATCATTTCAGTTAGACCCTTGATGGCACGCATAAGCAGTTCATCCGCAAACTTGAATGCCTGCTGCAGAGGAAGCCGGGGTACAAGTTCAAGAAGCTTATCGTTTGGTATGGTGATAACGGTATCCGCGGTCTCTCTCAGTTTCTCAAGACCCCACATAGCATTTTCCCATCTAGCTCTTCCCTCCGCTTTGAACGGCAATGTGCATATGGCGATTGTCAGCGCACCGAGTTCTTTGGCGATTTGCGCTACCACAGGAGCGCTGCCTGTGCCGGTGCCGCCGCCAAGACCGCAGGTGATGAACACCATATCCGCTCCATGTAGAACCTCCTTTATTTTTTCTTCAACCTCTCGCGCAGCTTCCATACCTATTTGAGGAAGCGCCCCCGCACCAAGCCCCCGCGTCAGGCGCTTTCCGAGCAGTATTTTCCGCTGTGCTTTTGTTATAAGAAGATGCTGTGCATCCGTGTTCGCAGCTATCAATTCCACAGCGCCGTAAATACCCTCTTCCATTATTCTGCTTACCGTATTGCATCCTCCACCCCCGCAACCTACAATTTTTATCTTTGTCCTCAAACTTTTAAGCACTTCTTCCAGTTCTTTGTCCTCTTCCGTACCCATAAAAGAAGGAACCTGCTGCGTCGGCTGTTCAATATCTCTAACCTCCGCTTTTGCCAGCACCTCTTTAATTAAGGATTTCATCTTGACCACCTATTATTTGTGTATGCCACTTGTCATATATATACTTTTTACTACAATTAAGTTTTCGTCATTTAATCAGAGACGCGAGAGAATCTCCATTGCCACCTTTTTGCCGCTTATGAACATTCCTCCGAATATTGGGCCCATTCTCGGTGAACCGTACACGGCGTTGGCAGCCATACCAGCAACGAAAATGCCCGGATAGACTTCGCGGGTGTTATCGGCTATTATCGATTCGGCGATGTGCATATTCAAACTGTGCTCTCCTTCAATGCCCCCTGAAGGTGTGTTTAATTTCACATTATTTTTCCTTACCAGTGTTTTTATGACATCTGCCTCGTGTCCTGTTGCATCCACAACATACTTACTTTTGATGGTCAGAGGATCTACAGGCAAATTGTTCACCACGCTCCAGTTTATCACAATTCCCCATACACGATTGTCCTTCACTATAACATCCTCCGCGCTTATGGCATTGAAAATTTTTGCACCTGCTAAGGTTGCTCTGTATCCGAGCACGGACACAGCATGAACGGAATCGGCAATGTAATATCCATCCTTTTCAACATACTTTATACCGAGTTCTTCAATGATTTTTCTCCCATCTTCTTGAACCACTATTTTATTGAACAGCATACCGCCGCCCCACATCCCCCCTCCTATGCTCAATCTTCTATCAAAAACCGCAACTTTTTTCCCTTCTTTAGCGAGATAGTACGCTGCTGTTAGTCCGGCAGGTCCGGCACCCACGATGGCAACATCTAACTCAGAGTGCATCAGAAGATCCTGCATATATGATTCCACGATCAATTTGGTTATTTTCGTTTCATCCAGCATGGTTGGGGAAATGCACAAATCTAAATAAATTTATGTGATTTTCTGTGAATGAATGCCTGTCTGAATTTTTCGAAATCTTCAAAGGTGTTCACATTGAAAAAAGATTCCTGAGGCATACTTTCCGCGCTGATGTATTTTACAAACCTGCACCGTCTAATGGCGCTGGTAAGTGATGGTTTAATTGACAACTCCAGTTCCTCTTTTATGCATGGTTTTATCGAAGTATCGTAATATGCGTGAAGCGGCTCGAGAAAACCAGTTCTCTCCCATTGCGGTACCACGGAAAAATCAGGTTCAATGTGTTTCTCTATGATTTCCACAGCCTCTCTTTTTATAAGAGGCATATCCCCGCCGAAAATGAACGCATTTTCGTCGAGAATTTCAAACAGATTCAGAAACGAGGGGAGAATCCATGGGCTTTTATCCTTTATAACCTCAGCGTCAACGGATATATCGCACTTGGAATACACTATAAC
>WAOZ01000162.1 GCA_015520975.1 DHVE2 group archaeon
CTCAAATCCCTGCCTCTGTCCCGTTCCAGCCATCTTTCTGAGAACTTCGGGTCTAAAGAGCATAAAATATGCGTTCTGAGCATGCTCCCTTGTTCTTCTGTCCGCCAGCCACGCGAGTTCTTTCTCATCCCTCGCTTCATCTTCGTGAACGAAAACCTCTATTATATGCGTATTCGTCATCAATTGAGCGTAAATCAATCCCAGAGAGGCTTCATGCGCACATTGCTTATCTATGGGCTTTGGACCGGGCATTCCAAGCGCCAGCACAATGTCGCAACCCTCCTCCTCTATAAGTTTCTTCGCTGCAACGGGCAGATCCTTTATACCCGGCACCGTTCGCCGAATTACCTTGAATCCCGTGCCCATCTTTTTCAATTCATCCTCCGCGGCGCTGCCCATATCGTATCTTGCAAAGGTTGTATCAACGATTCCTATCTTTCGCATAAAGCTCACCGGCCCTTTCCACAATGCGGTAAATTATTTTACGCGTCCCATCAAGATCCCCACCACCGAGTTTCGGAAGCCTTACAACCTTTACCTCCAATCCCCTTTCCCTGCATTTCCTTTCAATTTCAGATTCGTTGAATTTCTGATCGTAGCCGAGGGCTATTATATCGGGCTGAATGTCCTCAACGGTGGCGTACATATCCTCCTCATGCCCCAGAACCGCTCTATCAACAGGTTTAAGAGATTCCACCATGAACCGTCTGATTTCTTCGTGCATTATCGGTTTGTGCTTCATCTTTGCCGCGGTGGAATCACGGGCAACAACAACCACGAGTTCATCACCAAGTTTTTTTGCTTCCTGCAAAAACAGAACATGTCCGGGATGAAGAATATCGAATACCCCCGAAGCCATCACTCTGACCATTGTTCCCACGCCTCCATCACATCCTTTCCTTCCACAAAAACAAGTTTGTGCTTTTCAGCAAATTTCAGAGCGTCTTTTTTGGATAGTGCGTATCCATCATCGCCCAGCATCTCCACTATGGATGCAGAAGGTGCCAGCCCCGCCATCTCAACAAGCGCGGTGGATAGTTCAGTGTGGCCCTGACGGTTTTTCAATCCAGATGATATGAGAATATGCACATGTCCCGGAGCCACAAACCTCGTTCCAAACTCCATCTTTGGATTTTTGTATGATTCGATATTCTTTATGAACAGGGCAAATTCACGGACCGTTCTCGCGCGCTCAATATCCGGTATTCCCGTGTAATTCGAACGGTGATTTATGGTTATTGAAAAGGCAGGTTTGGTATCATATCTCACTTCCGGTTGCAGATACCTGAATATTTCATACGAAGATTCCCGGAAAAGGTCATGAAGATAGGGCAGCCCGAGGATTTTAGCGTGGGATGATGGCACCGTCACACATATCAATCCACCACCGTCTTTTCTCATAAAACGCAGCAATTCTGGAGTCATATGCTCGGATGCTATAACGATATCCGTCTCCTCCTCACGGCCCTCAGCATCGAAAAGCAGCACGGGCTGTCCCATTCGAAGTCTCTCTATTGCTGTTTTAATCACAGTTACGGCCATTGAAGAGCCGTTTAAAAATCTGTCGGTTTTTACTCAAAATTGAGTTAAAGATAAACCAGATAGTATTTTCCCCTCTTTTCCACTTTCACGATGATGTCCGGTGATGTCAGATTCACTTTAAGCCCTGTTCTGGAGATGATATCCGCTCCTATTTTCTTTTCGAGTTCTTTTTTATTCGAGCGAATGGCAAATGTTTTCTTACCTTCCAAACAGCGCGAAATGTAATTCAGAACTTTGGAATAATCGTCAAAAACTGTTGTATCATGCACAGAAATTACACCTTTAAGCCCTTTGATCCCATTCAACACATCCACACTGGATGTGAAAAGCAGTACCCGACCATCCAAGAACTCCACGACGCATTCCGTATCCCTTTCTTCGCAAATATCCAGAATTGATCTTTTTAAGTAGGATAGATACACAGCCTGATTCCGCGGTATTTTTGCCTTGATGATGTATGTTTTCATATTAAACACACAATGTACAACCCATTATTTTAACTTTTTATCTCCGCATTGAAGAAATTTTAATATGCTGTGCACTGTTTACAGATTCCAATTATTTTTTTCCAATAAAAGAAACGATGAAGTCTAAGAAAACTCTAAATAACCAGCCGTTATTCACCATATCGGGCCGGGGTAGCCTAGCCCGGTAAGGCGGTGGATTCGAGATCCACTGTCCGCAAGGACTCGGGAGTTCAAATCTCCCCCCCGGCGCTGTAGTTTATGTTAAGATCGCACTTAAATTGATATGTACTTCAATTTTAGTCCGACTAAAATTAAATTATAGTTTAATTTTGGTAAGCCTAAAGCAATTTTATTAAAATAATAAAATTGCTTGTTAATACACTAAAATCTAAACATCACATCTAAAGTCGTAATAGATATCCATTCTCTTTAAGCCATCTAGACTTTGTTTCATAATCTGGTATAATGACCTTCACAGCATTCCAAAATTCTTTGGTATGATTTTTTATTTTCATATGCACAAGCTCATGGACAACCACATAATCAATAATTGGTACAGGGGCCATTATCAGACGCCAAGAAAAATTTATATTTCCATTTGCAGAACACGACCCCCCAGCGTCTCTGTATCTTTGGCCTATTTCAATTTATAATACCCACCAAAACTAATACTTAACATCATATCTCAGCATCTCCATTCCATTGAAGATTCGCAAATCGATAAAAATAAATACTTTTTCGCCCGATAGGTAAAAAGATGTCTAAAAAATTTATTATCGGGGCAGGTATGATAATCGCAGCGATACTGTTTTTCATTCTAGATTATCTCGCAATAGATAACACATACATAGCGCTTCTAGCGCTTCTGGGACTGATCACCTCGATAACCACCGGAAGGAGCCTTGCGTATCTGATTCACGATTCCGACTCCGTAAAAAAATTAGGTAAGAGAGATTTCCCAACTACCATTTTTGTGCTGTGGCTATCCGTATGGTTTGCGTTTCTAATTTTTTACACAATCGTTATGATAATTTTCAAAATCGGCTCTACATCTTTAGTGGCATCGTTCACAGGCAAATTCACCGGTTTAATTACCATACTTCTCGGACTCGGAGGCTCGTATTTGTTTTTCAAAGCGCGATCGGATAAGCATCCAGAAAAAATGTACACCCGATGGGGAAAAATGGCGCATAAAAGTGTGAAACTTATGCGGATGCCTGAGATGATACAGAAAGCATCCGTAACCACTGGAGCAAGGATGGTGAAGGGTGGTACGGAGACCTTTCAAACCGAGAAAAATATGGCCGAAGACACAATGAAAACCTTCGAAAATCTCTGGAAGAAAGAAAAGCGATGAGTTGCATATATTTCGCTGGAAAGATTTATAATATCCGTTTATATCCCCGTTATATGGAGATAAAGAGTATCACTGATTTTCCTCGCGTAGAAAAGAAAATACTCCAGGAATGGGAAGAGAAGAAGATATTTCTAAAACTGAAAGAGAAGAACAAAAATAAAAAAAGATTCATATTTCTCGAAGGACCGCCGACTGCAAACGGTATGCCCCATATGGGCCATGCGCTGACGCGTGTAGTGAAGGATGTGTTTTTGAGATACAAATCCATGTGCGGATACGAAATCTATCCGTGGATTGCCGGATGGGACTGTCACGGGTTACCTGTGGAAATCGAAGTCGAGAAAAAACTCGGAATAAACTCAAAAAAGGAAATTGAAAAATTCGGTATCAAAAAATTCAATCGCCTGTGCAGAGAGAGCGTTTTCAAGTACAGGGATGAATGGATTAAAATGTCGAAACGAATCGGGTTCTGGATCGATTTCGATAACGCTTATGTCACCATGGAGGATTACTATATAGAGAGCGTCTGGTGGGCTCTGAAAAAAATTTACGAACAGGGGTTACTTGTTAAAGATTACAAGGTTGTCCCTTACTGCCCGAGATGCGGCACTCCACTCAGCAGCCATGAAGTTGCGCAGGGATACAGAGAAACGAAGGACCCATCCGTGTATGTGAAATTCAAAGTCAAAGATGAAGATGCCTATTTTCTCGTATGGACAACCACGCCATGGACGCTGCCGTCAAATCTCTTGCTTGCTGTTGGAGAAAACATAGACTATGCACTGGTGGAAAAAGATGGTGAGCGATACTACATCGCAAAAGCCCGCATAAAAGAGGTGCTCGGCGATGCAAAAATTCTGAAAGAGTTAAAGGGATCTGAACTGAAAGGCAAAAAGTATGAGCAACTCATACCTTTCATCTCCGTTGATTTTGAAGCGTTCTATGTAACAACCGCAGATTTTGTCAGCACCGAGGACGGTACAGGCATCGTACACATAGCGCCTGCTTTCGGCGAGGATGATTACAATCTCTGCAAGCGGGAAAATGTTCCGTTAATCAAGCCGGTAAATGAAGAGGGAAAATTCACAGAAACCCCGTGGAAAGGAATGTTCGTCAAAGACGCAGACCCGCACATAATAAAATGGCTGAAAGAGGAAAACAAACTGTTCAGCAAGGGCACGGTGAAACACACATACCCATTCTGCTGGCGCTGCGATACACCTCTTCTGTACTACGCACTGGATACATGGTACATTCTGATGAGCAAAAAACGAGATGATCTGCTTAAAAACAACGAAACCGTGAACTGGAAACCCGAACATCTCAAACACGGAAGATTCGGCAATTTTCTGGAGGAGGTTAAAGACTGGGCACTGTCCCGAAACAGGTACTGGGGCACGCCGCTACCAATCTGGATTTGCCCGGATGGACATGTGTTCATACCTGAGGGAAAGGATGATCTGCTGAGCCATGCTGAGCCTCCCGTGCCCGACGATTTCGAACTTCACAGACCATGGGTTGACGAGATTAAGGTGAAATGCCCGGTGTGCGGAAAAACGATGAAGAGAGAGCCTTATTTAATAGATGTCTGGTTCGATTCTGGCAGTGCTCCGTTCGCGCAGTTTCACTATCCATACGAGAACTCAGAAGATTTTGAAAATTCGTTCCCCGTGGATTTCATAACGGAAGGTCTTGATCAAACCAGAGGATGGTTCTATACTCTGATGGCTATCTCCACACTCGTTTTCAACCGTGCACCTTACAGAAATGTGCTGACGCTGGGGCTGATACTGGACGAAGATGGAGAGAAAATGAGCAAAAGCAAAGGCAATGCCGTTGACCCGATGGAAATCATTGAAAAAGTTGGCGCGGATGCGGTTCGTCTGTATCTCTATTCCTCACCTGTGTGGAAAAGCAGGAGATTCTCGGAAAATTTGGTGAGAGAGTATATGCAGAAAACAATAATGA
>WAOZ01000163.1 GCA_015520975.1 DHVE2 group archaeon
TCTCTCTGTAAGCGTCCATAAAATCGTCCCATGTCACCACAAGTTTTTCAAGTACTTCGTGCGGAATCTCCTCCACATCGATATCGATCTCGGGCATAACTCGGCGAAGAGCGCGCATTGCCGCTTCCTTCACCAGCGCTGCAAGGTCCGCACCCACATAACCGTGGGTCATATCCGCCAGTTTGTCTAAATCAACATCATCTGCAAGTGGCACGCCTCTCGTGTGAATTTCCAGTATCTCTTTTCTTGCATTTCTGTCGGGTATGCCTATCTCTATTTCTCTATCGAATCTGCCCGGTCTTCTCAGAGCAGGGTCAAGCGCGTTTGGGCGGTTAGTGGCACCGATTACCACGACCTTGCCTCTGGATTCAAGCCCATCCATCAATGCCAGCAACTGAGCCACGACTCTTCTTTCGACTTCTCCCGTGACCTCATCTCTTTTCGGCGCAATGCTATCTATTTCGTCTATGAATATTATCGACGGTGCATTTTCCTGCGCTTCTTTGAATACCTCTCTTATATTTTCTTCACTCTGGCCGTAGTACTTGCTCATTATCTCCGGGCCGCTCAAATATATGAAATGTGCGTTTGCCTCATTGGCCACGGCCTTTGCAAGCAGTGTTTTACCGGTGCCCGGCGGACCGTAAAGAAGAACGCCCTTGGGCGGCTCAATACCCAATCTTTCGAAGAGTTCCGGGTGTCTCAGCGGCAGCTCTACCATTTCTCTTATTTTTCTTATTTCCTCTTTGAGGCCTCCTATATCTTCATAGGTTACGCGCGGAATTCCCCGTTCTTCTTTCGCGGGTTTTTCGCTTATTTTTATCCCGGTATCCTGAGTTATTATCACAACTTCCTTTGCGGGTTTGAAGTTTGTAACCACAAGGTCTATGGCGTTGCCCATTACATTTATCGTGATAACATCGCCTCTGGTGACCAAGCGCCCTTCCAGCAATCTTCTCAGATACTCCTCCCCACCCATAATTCTCAGTGGCTGGGTTGGTGCGAATGTTACCTGTGTGGCGGGAACGGCTGAAACTTTTCTTATTTTCACCTTTTCATCGATTCCTGTTCCAGCGTTTCTTCTCGTGTAACCATCAATTCTTATTATTCCGGTACCCTCATCCTCGGGATAACCGCGCATAACAACAGCCGCGGTTTTCTTCTTTCCTTCAATCATTATGGCGTCTCCGGGCATTAGCCCCATTTTTTCGAATATCACAGGATCTATTCTCGCAATGCCCCTTCCAACATCGCGTGATCTAGCCTCCGCTACCTTTAGAATAATATCGTTTGAGTTCTTCATAACGCATCACCTCCTTTTAAGGTTTAAAAATGGGTGAGATTTATTCTATCTCTACCCTCCTCTTTTCGCTTCTCTCTTTCTTAAGTCTTATTGTCAGCACACCATTCTCGAATTTTGCTTTGACACTGTCAGTTGAAACCTTTATTGGCAGAGTAATGTTTCTGTAAAAGCGCTTCATAATCCTCTCCTTTTTGTAATATCCTCTTCTCTTTTCCTCGCTATCCTGTTTCAGTTCGGCACTAATCTCCACGGATGTGGGCGAAACATGAAGCACAATATCCTCCTTCTTGACCCCAGGCATTTCCGCCTGTATCACCAGTTCGTCCTCGGTCTCGTAGATATCCACGAGCGGCATCTTGTAATCTTCCTTGCCAAGTTCCTTGCGCATGGCGTCAAATTCCCTTTCCATCTCCTTGACCATGTCGTACATTTCCTTAAACACTCTGTCCCCGAACATCATTCTATCACCTCCATTCTGGTTGTTAACTTTTGGTTCACTACTTATAGTAAAACAGTTCTACTATATAAAGGTTTCCATCAGGTAATCGCTTTTTTCACATCGCTTTAATTTTTATTTGACAAAATACATATCAGAAAAATGCGTTATGAGTATAACATGTGCTATCGTGAAGATCCCCCTCCCAGAAAAGAAATAAGGCGAAGATACTGTGATATGTTTATTTATATTGCCGCTTGGGTGTATGGTGTCATATTATTTTCGATATACTTCGGAACGGAGTCGGAGTATATAGCAACCACAAAAAATCTTCTGCTGCTTGGAATTTTTATCACCACATCATAT
>WAOZ01000164.1 GCA_015520975.1 DHVE2 group archaeon
AGAGTGGGGTTACCGACAGATTTTCTTTGGAGATAGCAAACTCTATGACTCCTATTACGGCGATGTTGCTGACTTCTCGGCGAGAGGACCCTTTGCAAATGGAAAAACCACACCGGATATACTCGCCACGGGCGAATTTGGTATCACACCTTACGCTCTCGATTACTATGCTTCTTTTGGAGGAATAGGTAACGGAGCATATCATTTAGGATTGTTCAGCGGCACATCCATGGCCACGCCTGTAACCGCTGGAGGATTGGCACTCATATATCAGGCATACTACAAAGCCCACGGCACATATCCCGACATCTGGACTGCAAAGAACATTATTCAGTCCTCCGCGGATGACCATAACTACGATCCGCTTTCACAGGGTCCGGGTTGGTTGAATGTCCTAAGAGGCGTGAAAATGGCCGCGGAGATTAGCGGGGTTTCTGTGAGCCCGAATGTGTGGAATGTAGGTGAGTATAATAACAGGGAGTATCCGATGTTTGCGGGTATTGTGTATCCGGGCCAGACTCTTACAAAGACTTTCAGATTCCAGAACCATAACTCATCGAATATCGTGAGTTTGACGCTCAGCGGCGTCACCTATGTTAAATCGTATGAGTACAACATCACCATACCGGGTGATAACAAAACTACATCGGTATACTGGCTCAATTTATCCAATCTATCAACACCCATACCTTACAACACCGATCTGCTTCAGATAATCACATACACCAACTACACATACCTCGATAGCCCCAACGATACGCAGCACGCAAATCCGAACATCAATTACATGGTAGGTTTCCTGTGGGATTACATCAATTACACATCAGTCACAAATTACACGGATAGAATGAGAATGCAAACCTCAGCATGCCAGGGAAATGTGATGGATGTTATGATCCATGACCCCATGCGCAGGCTTCACGGAGACATGTGGTACGAACTCTATGTGTCCAAGGCCAAGAATATTACGATTCCGTTCCACATAAAGATCGTAGGATATACCGCGTCAACATGGAACTGGCTCACACTAAGCAGTGTGAGCGTCACCGTACCTGCGGGAGGCACGGCACCTGTTGTAGCCACGATATCCGTTCCTGCAACTGCACAGCCCGGCATATACGAAGGAAAGATTCTTGTTAACGACGGAGTAAATGTTTCATCGATCCCTGTTGTTGTGTATGTGGCCGCGCAGATCAACTCTCGCGCTGATGTAATCAACATAGGTGGCCAGCCGCTATCTTCACAGAACACATATCTCTACGAAAACAGCCATATTAGAGGCCTTTACGACTGGGGCTGGAGAGCGGAAACAGGAGACTGGAGATTCTATTTCATAAATGTCAACGATTCTGTGAATATAACAAACTCCTACATAACAGTGGAAGTCACATGGGAAAGCAATCTTACGGATATAGACGCGTACATATTAGAAAACTCAACGGACTATTTCAGCGCTTATTACCAAAATATCTACGGTCCATACACACTCAGTGTCAAAGGACAGAGCAAGAACACATACATAAGCGGAGGTAAGTATGCTTGGGAAACCTCAAGCGGCGGACCCAAAGAGGTTATATCTGCGCCATTGCAGAATGGGCTTATAGAAATAATGATCCACAATGTCCTGTACGGAGGTATCAATGCCTCGGAGCAGTTCAAAATTAGGGTTTATATAACAACCTACTATCCGAACAACTTTACAGCATATGTGGGCGATAAAATCGGGCTTAGCGGTACACAGCCAGTGAAATTCTCATTAGGAATCAATTCAACGGGTCTCGACATCAATATCACGCCTATGGTGTATGTGCAGAGATACAATAACATCCCGATAACCACTGGAAAATACAATTATTACCTCCTTCACTCGGTGAACTGGACATATCTCGGCGTCAAAACCTATTGCTCGGGTGACATTGACCTGTACCTTCTGTACAGCACTAACGGTACCAACTATTCATTCTACGCATACTCCGCAACTCCGAGCGGTGATGAATCGGTAAGCGTTCCAAATCCCGCCGATGGATACTGGCTCGTGATAATCTATGGCTACAGCGTACCCGTTAACACAACATACGATATAGAATTCTATAAAGGATTCCCGAATCTGCCGCAACTCGCAGTGAGAGATGTCCCAACCAACATAGTTGCCGGTGTGCAGTACACATTCAACATAACATATAACTTCTCAGGCTATAACATACCCGCTGGCAAATACATCTCCACTGTGTACTTCGGACCTGCTGGCAGTGGTAATGTGTACTCCGTAAATGCAACGATATATGCTCTGGATCAGAGACCCGTGGAGCTTCAGAACATCGAGCCGGTGGGCGTTATCAATAACAGACAGCCTTTGATAAAGGTTGCATGGAACGAGACGGGTATCTACACAGGACTCAAGAATTTCACAGTGTTCATCGATGGTGTGAAAATCACGCCTCTGAGAGTATGGAACGATAGCCAGTACATCTACGCGTACGTGCCGTTCCTGCTTGCAGACGGTGTGCATCAGGCAAAAGTGTACGCAGAAGATTACGCAGGAAATGGAAACACCACTATATGGAATTTCACGGTGGATGCCACACCACCGTCTTTGACAATAACCTCTCCAGCAGGCAGAAATGTGCCATTAACATACAACGGCACGCTGTGGATTAACGGCACCACGGATCCGAATGCAACAGTGACCATCAACAATGTAACCGTGGCTGTGGATTCTAGCGGTAGTTTCAGTTACAAAGCCACACTGGTGGAAGGTCAGAACATATTCTATGTGACAGCATCTGATTCTGCAGGAAACACCGTGACGGAGGTTGTTACGGCGCTGTATCTGCCTCAGCTACCGGAACTGTGGGACAACATAACAAAGATCAAAGCAACGATAGCGAATCTGGAGAACAGGATAAGCATTCTCGAATCAGAGGTTAGCAATCTGTCAGCACAGGTTAATGACTTGCAAACACAGCTGAATAATCTCCAGCTTGAACTTCAGGAACTCAACAAATCACTTGAGGAGAATGTAACCATGCTGAACGAGGCAATTAAGCAAACACGCGTGGATCTCATCAACGATATACAGAACAATGTAACCGCCATAAACAACCGCATAGATAACATAAGCGCGCAGATAGATGCCATTGACACGGAAATAAGCGCAATCAAGACAAAGAACACACAGCAGGATAACGAAATCTCGTCAAATCAGTTGCTGGGATATGCAGGCATCGGGCTGGGTATCATCGCACTTATTCTTGCGCTGCTGGCCTTGATGAGAAAGCCGAAAGAAGCTGTACCAGTGCCAATGCCAGAGAGCAGGCCTGAAGAACAGAAATCATCGGTAGAGACGGAGCAGATAGTTGAGCCCTCCGCATCCGATGAATCTGCGGAGAACGACTCTTCTTAATTTTTTCCATTTTATTTTCGATTTTTCTAATAATATACTTGCTTCTTCGTTTTGTTGTGGTGTTTGATTGAAATGTGATTTTAACAAAATACACCATATTTACGATCAAAATCAGGGATATTAGTATAGGTGGGATAAATTTTATAATACGAGAGGATATATCATTCGGTTAGAGGTGCGTGAAGATGGCGGAGATAAAGTATCATATTGTGTTCAGCAATCCAAAGTAACTTTTGTGGTATTTTCTGCCTCTTTTTATAGGTATGTCGGGGATTCCTTATGCGGTGCTTTTTATAGCTAATCCACCTTACGCTTGGAAATTAGTTACAGAGCAACCTCTGATTTTTGTTGTAGGTATACCGGGATTTTTTTTAGCTTTAGCGCTTTTATTAACTCTAATTGAAAAGAAAAAAGGAGCGGATATTCCGGAGGATGAGTTCATACTGTACGATAATGGATGGTTTGTGTTCTGGGGCGTTGAGCCCGATGAGGGCTGGATTGCGCCGGCCAAGCTGGACTGGGTTCTGCCACCAGCCAAACCTAAAAAAGAATTAGAAAAGGAACTTGGGTATAAACCAAATGGTTGGTATTGTGAGGATGTCAAGTTAAGCACCACCTAATAAAAAA
>WAOZ01000165.1 GCA_015520975.1 DHVE2 group archaeon
ATTTAATAGCATCGATTTTATCTGCACGAATTATTTTTTAACCATACTCAGAAAATTCTTGAATATCTCCGCTCCGTACTCAGTATGCTCCACCTCTGGATGAAACTGCACACCGTATATAGGCCTGCTTCTGTGCTTTATAGCCTGGTATTTGCAGTTTTCAGAATGCGCCAGACCTATAAGATCCTCTCCGAGTTCCTTTATTTCATCGTTGTGGCTCTCCCACGCTATGAATCTCGCAGGCAAACTGCTGAAGAGATCGTTTTCGTAATCCACGATTATTTCCGTTTTACCGTATTCTGGAACTTCTGCAGGACCACTTTTCCCGCCAAAATGCTCGGCTATAAACTGTGCGCCCACGCATATACCCAGCACAGGTATATCCAGATTATCAAGGTACTCTCCCTGAAATCCAAGCTTGTGTTTCTCGTATGCGATGCTCGGCGCTCCGCCCGATAAAACAAGGGCATCAGCGTCGCGAATCTCGGACAGAGGCGTGGTATTTGGAATAATGCGGGCATCAACGCCCAGATATCTAAGCATTCTCCACTCCCTGTGCGTCCACTGACCTCCGTTATCCACCACATACACGATCATGGCACATCACTTTGTTATTTCCACATTGAGCGCGGAGGATATTTCCTTGTACCTGTTTCTAATCGTTACCTCCGTAACTCCAGCAACCTCCGCGATCTCTTTCTGGGTTCGCGGTTGATTGAGCATGTTCGCTGCTATATATATCGCTGCCGCAGCGACACCTGTTGGACCTTTACCTGATGTTATTCCCATTTCAGTTGCTTTCTGCACGATCTCCTCCGCCTTCACAACCACATTCTTGTCGAGCCTTAATTTGCTGCAAAACTGCGTTATATACGAATTCGCAGTGGTCGGTTTCAGATTCAGATTGAGTTCCTTCGTGAGATGCCTGTACGCCCTGCCGATTTTCTTCTTGTTAAGTTCGCTGGCTTTCGCAACCTCGTCCAGCGTGCGCGGCATGCCCACCTTTCTGCATGCGGCATATATGCTGGCAGCCACTATGCTCTCTATACTTCTACCACGAATAAGATTCTTTTCAACCGCTTTTCTGTATATTATTGCCGCCGTTTCTCTTACATCTTTGGGCAAGCCCATTTTACTGGATACATTATTCAACTCCTGCAGCGCCACCGATAAGTTGCGCTCTGCAGCATTACTGACGCGTATTCTCTGGTGCCATTTCCTAACCCTGTATATCTGAGCCCTGTTTTTGTGGGGTATGCGCTTACCATAGGAATCCTTATTGCTCCAGGATATCTCGGTAGCAAGACCCTTATCATGGCTTAAAAATGTTAAAGGCGCACCGGTTCTTGCTCTTTTTTCATCCTGTTCAGCATCAAAAGCTCTCCATTCAGGACCCTGATCTATGAAAGAATCCTCAATCACACAACCACAATCGCCACACACAAGTTCACCGCGTTCATAATCCCATATGAGATGATTGGACCCGCATTCGGGACACTTCGTTACCAATTCTTCCCTCGGCCTCCTTCTCATTTTATCACCTTTATAAATTTTTTGCCGCCGTGTATGCGTAGCGGCCATGATATATAAAGGTTTCGTCTAAAAACATCCAAATATTTAAATGTATTTTTTAATAGTGATTATACAATGTCAGATGAGTCCGCGGGATATCTTGAAAAAACTCTAAATCTCAGCAAAATTAAAATGTCAGTACTTTTAAAGGCCACCGTTCTGACGATCATCATAATGTTCATCACCACCCAGTTCAACTATCCCGATAGCGATGTCGCAAGAATTGTGTATTTTTTCACCGTCGCATCAACTGTTTTTGTGTGGTTTACGGTATGGATTGGATTGCCACCCTTTAAATATGGATACTTCCCAAAATTTCCAGATTGCTATAATTTTGAAATTAAATCGCTTTACAGGGCATACATACGCAAATATTCAGTGAAGCGAAAAAAATTAGTGTATCATATATGTGATATACCGGGCATAGGGAAATGCGGTGTGGATAAAAATTTTGTCATATACTCAAACACATACGCTCCAGAGGAAATCAGCGGATTTTTTGCAAAAATAAACGAAATGTGCCGCACAAGGGATTCTGAATTACACGAAAAAATATAAGCACTGAATTGCAATAACCGAAAGGTGCACATTGAAGATATACCGCTGGATCCAGAATTCATAGAAATTTTCAAAAAAGATGGGATTGAGTATCTCTATCCGCCTCAGGCAGAGGCCATTCCAGAGATATTTAAAGGTAAAAATCTCGTTGTTGCCATACCCACTGCGAGTGGTAAAACCCTTATCGCGTATACTGCCATACTCCGTGCGTTCAAAATGGGGCTCAAAAGTGCATATATAGTACCACTGAGAGCGCTCGCCATGGAAAAATATGAGGAACTCAAAAGATTCGAATCTCTGGGGCTCAGGGTCGCTCTTGCCATAGGAGATTACGATTCTCCACCAGCTGCGCTGAGAAATTTCGATGTTATAATAGCAACCAGCGAAAAAATGGATTCACTGCTGCGTCACAGTATAGATTTCGCCTATGATCTTGGCGTTGTGGTTCTAGATGAGATTCACCTTTTAGGAGATGAGTCGCGGGGCCCTACTCTTGAAATGGTAATCACCAAAATCAGAGATGTGAATGACAGCGTTCAGATAATAGCGCTCTCCGCCACGGTGGGCAATTCAGAGGAGATAGCAAACTGGCTCAACGCTACGCACATTTACAGCGAGTTCAGACCCGTGCCTCTTAAACTTGGAGTATATTGCGATGATACGCTGAAATTCATTAACGGAGATAAAGAGAGCATCAAAGGCGATTCAATGGGTATCGGCAATCTTGTGATTTCAAGAATCAAGAGTGGGGGACAGGTGATGGTCTTTGTAAGCACACGGCGCTCGGCGGAATCGCTGGCAGAAAAACTGAGCCGCAGAGTATCCAAGCATCTTACATCCGAGGAATCCGAAAAGCTGGAAACTATTGCAGAATCGCTCATGGACGAGGAATACACTGTATTCGGCGAAAAACTTGCAAAACTGATTAGGAAAGGTGTGTGCTTTCACCATGCCGGACTATCAAACTCGCAACGCGCCACGGTTGAAAATGCATTCAAAAAGCGGTTGCTGAAAGTCATCGTTGCCACACCCACTCTCGCGGCGGGGATAAATTTACCATCGCGCACAGTCATAGTTAGAGATCTCACACGCTACGACGGTTATGGCAGCAGTTACATCTCAGTTATGGAGGTAAAACAGATGCTGGGCCGCGCCGGCAGACCCAAATACGATCGGTGGGGAGAGGGCATCCTTTATGCCAAAAATTCATCACGCGCTAAGGAGTTTGAAGAAGTGTATCTCAAAGGCGATGTGGAGAATGTGAAATCCCAGCTATCCAACGAAAGCGCGCTTCGCACCCATTTGCTCGCACTCATCGCAAGCGATATCACAAACAGCGAAGATGGTATTATTTCCCTGTTCGAAAAAACATTTTACGGTTATCAGATGCCCGTGAGTCTGCTCAAAAACAAAATAGAGCGCATTCTCATCTTTCTGGAAGAAAACGAGTTCATTAAAAGGAAACGTTTGCTCATGCCCACACCTCTCGGCAAAAGGGTTTCAGACCTTTATCTCGATCCCTATTCGGCAATAATTTTTAGAAAAGCATACGATATGCGTTTCGAACCGTTTATGGTTCTGCACACCATCTGCTGCACACCCGATATGAAAACTCTTTATGCACGGCGAAGCGAAATAGAGGAACTTGTGATTCTTGCGAATCTGCATCGTCTTGCACTTGATGAATTCGAAATAGACAACGATGTCTTTTTCTCTGCATTAAAGACCGCTGCGCTTATACTTGACTGGGCCAACGAGATACCGCAGGATACACTCATAGAAAAATACGGTGTGGGGCCGGGAGACATACATTCACGCGTGGAGCTTGCCGACTGGCTCCTTTACGCATTTTCAGAGATTGGAAAGGTTCTGAAATATCCATATTACAGACAAGTGGAGCAGTTTCGTATGCGCGTCAAATACGGTGTGAAGGAAGAGCTTTTACCACTGGTTTCGCTGAAGGGTGTGGGTAGAGTTAGAGCACGACGGCTTTACGATAGCGGATACAGAACCATTGAAGACTTGCAGAGCGCATCCGTGTCGGATCTGAGACACATACCGGGAATAGGAGAGAAGCTGGCACGGGCGATATTAAAACAAGTCAGAGGGGAAAAATAAAAATCATGCAGTTATACCGAAAAGTGCGTTCAACAGCGTTCCGAACATATAGCTCACAAACGCAGCTCCGAGTCCAAGTATCACCATCTCAACCGCTTTTTTTCGCGCCGAAATACCCGACATCATGGATATTATGGCAGATACCACTGCAAGCGCTGCACCCGCCAGAAACACTGATATGGGCAGGGCGATGTAGGTTGTGGGTGCAAAGAAATACGGCACAACGGGGAAGAACACGCCAAGGATGTACGCGAACCCCGTATATAGCGCGGCAATTTTCTCATTTACATCCTCGGTGGGAACAAGCTTTATTGCCGCATCCTTTTTCGATGCCATCTTTATGGCTATGTCGTCTATCATCTCATCGGGCAATCCGCTGTCCTTTAACCTCCCCTTTATTTCTTCCTCAGCCCTTGTTGGCGATATTGCAAATATAATTTCCATTTTTCTCCTGATACTCTCATTAACCTGTCTCTGTGAACGCACGGATACATAAGTGCCTATCGCCATAGACAGCGCTCCAGCCACGCCCACGATCAATCCGCTCAGCCCCACTATGAACGGCATGGTGACATAGATAGCCGATAATCCGGTCACAGCTCCCAATATCTCAACAAGACCATCATTCATACCAAGCACGAGATCGCGAACATTCTCAACCCTCAGAACCTTTTTTTCATTGGAGAAAAGTTTTTCATGCTCTATCTCATCGAGAATTATAGTGCCCAGCTCCTTTCTTTCAGATTCATCCATTTCGTAAGATGTGTAGAACTTAAAATACTTTTCAATCGCCTGCATCTCACCGCTCTCAAATATGGATACCGTGATACCTGGTCCCAGTACCTTTCTCATGAATTTCGCAGAGAATTTCTTCCATCTCCCGAGCTTGAATTCTTTCACACTCACACCTCTCCTTTTAAGAAATTTCTTCCAGAACTGTGCATGTCTTCGCTCCATATATGCAAGTGCACGAAACTCTTTTTTGAGATTCTCATCTTTTTCCATATCCGCTATGTATTCGTAAATCATAGCATCGGTCATTTCGTCACGGTAATATTTTTCGGCAAGTTTCAGCATATCCTCTTTGTTTGCTTTGCTCATACAACCGGTAAAAAAATGGCAATTTATTTAATCTTTGCTTGAAGCATGCCACACAGAAACTTGTACATCGCATTTTCTGGAAATGGATTCACATCTTTATATTCAGCCCTTGATGAGACACTAATTTCTATAACGTGTCTGTACAAAAAAGTTGATATGAAAACACCCATCGCAATAGCCTGGATTTACTTCTGCTGAGCTTTATTTTCACCGCCGCGGGAGATATCATATACCCTTAGGCAGAGTTGCTTGAAAACAATATCCTGTGTTATGCAAGCGATATTATGCTCCTTTACGGGTACCTGTTCGTTGGACTTTTCGCCATAAAATACTGGGAAAGCATAAAAGGATTCATCAAGGATGCAGATATTTTCGTTTCGTGAATTGATGGGCCAAGTGTCCGGAGTAAGCCCCCTTCTGTTACGAGGGGACACCCAGGTTTCCCCTTATAACCCCTTCCTTTAAGGGAAGAGGGTGAAGGGAGAAACCGTAGGTGTCTCCCCCCCTGGCGGCATTCGACTGAGCGCCCTACCCGCCCCTCGTCGGGCAACTCACAGGGGCTGTTTGGGCTTGCTCCGCCGGGGTCGGCCGTTTCACCATATTCCGTGGGAATGTCATCCTCCGAGAATCATCCTGCCCCACGGACTGTGTCGTTTCTGCTCCGGAGCCATCCCTCTCGGGATCCCCGCTTGCGCGGGGCCGGCTGCCCGATGGAGGGGGGACTTTCCTCAGGAAGGGGGCAAACCCCCTTTCCAAACCCCTGAGGGGCTGGCGGGAGCGCCCGCACTTCCCGTGGCCGCCCTCGGACTCTTGGCCCATTCAATGATACATATAATTATTTAAAACTTCTCCCAAAAGCCACTGCGATCCATTCCGAATATATTAAATCTATTGGAACAATACACGCCATCGTGAGAGTTGCCATCATCGGTGCAGGCATAGTCGGCACATCTATCGCGAGAGAGCTATCGCATTATTCGGTGGAGATACATGTATTCGAAAAAAACGAAGATGTGGGCATGGGCACAAGTAAAGCCAACACCGGAATAATCCATGCGGGTTTTGATGATCCGCCAGGAACGCTTAGGGCAAAATACTGTGCGCGGGGTAATGCTCTGTGGCATCAATGGGTAAAAGAGTTGAACATTCCCGCCGCATGGCGCGGTGAGATAGTGGTTGCACTCTCAGATAACGACCTGAAAACTCTTGAAGATTTGAGAAGAAGAGGTATTGAAAACGGCGTTGATGTTGAGATATGGGATGCGGAAAAAGTTAAAAAGGAAGAACCTAACCTTACAAAATCCGCCAAAGGTGCATTATACGCACCAACGGGCGGAGTGATAGAATCATTTATGGCAAGCATTGCCGTTATGGAAAACGCTGTTGCTAACGGTGCACATTTCCATTTCAACGAACCGGTAATTCATCTGGAAGAATTTTCTGAAGGCATAAAAATTAAAACCCCCAGAGAGGATTACATCTTCGATCTGGTGATCAATGCGGCAGGATTATATGCCGATTCCATCGCAAAAAAAATGGGGTTTGATTTTAAAATCACGCCCAGAAAGGGAGAGTATCTGCTTTTTAAGAAAAACACCATCAATCTGAATTACATAATTTTTCCGGCTCCTACAAAAATAAGCAAAGGTGTGGTTGTCGAAAACACGCCCGCTGGAAATCTTATGATCGGTCCTAACGCTCAGAATATATCCTCTAAAGAGGATTTGAGCACCACACAGGATGGCTTGGAATATGTATATAGCTTTGCAAAAAAAATTGTGCCCGGCATTCCACCACGCAGAGATAGCATAAAACAGTTTGCGGGACTGCGTGCTGAGCCTGAAGGCGGAGATTTCATAATAACCACTGATGGGGAGTTCTGGAATGTTGCCGGAATCAGATCACCTGGCTTAACTGCGGCACCCGCCATAGCTGAAGATATTGTGAATAAAATAGCAAATGAGTTAGATCTTAAACCCAAAGAGCGTTTCATAAATTACAGGAAGCCGTATCCCGTCGGCGGGAAAATCATCTGTGAATGCGAGGCGGTTAGCGAAATGGAAATCAGGGAAGCGGTAAGACGTGGAGCCGCAACAGTTGAAGCGGTGCAGAGAAGGACACGGGCCGGGATGGGCACATGTCAGGCCACATTTTGTCTGGCCAGAGTAATGAAAATAATTTCAGAAGAAAGAAATATACCCTTCGAAAAAGTGGAATTCAAAAAAGGAGCTCCTGTGGTTATTGAAAAACTGAGATAGCTTTATGTTATTGGATGCGTTCACCCCCATTATGAAAGCAATAATCCCAAAAATTCATCCAAAAGCATTTATAGCGCCGACTGCGGTGATAATCGGTGATGTGGAAATCGCGGAGGGTGTGAGCATCTGGGACGGTGCAGTTATCAGAGGCGATGTATCTTATATCAAAATTGGAAAGAACAGCAATATACAGGACAACGCGGTGATTCATGTATCCCACGATATTCCGACCATAATCGGTGAAAATGTCACCGTGGGCCACCTAGCCATGGTTCATGCTGCTACAATAGAAAACAATGTCATAATTGGCATAAACGCTGTGGTTCTGGACAACGCTGTTATTGGAGAGGGGAGCATAGTCGGTGCAGGCGCTGTTGTCACACCAAACACAAAAATCCCTCCAAAAAGTCTCGTTCTGGGAATACCCGCGAAAGTTGTGAAACAGGGCGATGATATAGAAAAAGCAGCCATAGAGAACGGAATAATATATCAAAAATTGAGAGATGAGCATTTAAGCGGCAGATACGCGAGATTTGTGCCATGATTTAAAAAGATGCTGCAATGTTCTCGTGGATGTGAGAATCCATATCGCCAGCAGCATCAGGTAAAGTATCATTCCCAATGAACATAGCACTGAGTGCAGTACGAATTTAGATAGAACTCCCGTGGCTGCTGTATAGGCACCCAGAGGAAACACAAATGCCCACCAGGAAAGAGAGTATGGCAAATTCATTTTTCTGTAATAATGCACCGTGATTATTATTGCCATAAACAGCCACCACAGCCCAAATGCCCAGAAGATGATGCTCAGATAGACTATCATACGCATATCCAGTCCTCCAAAGCTCTGTGAAAGCGTTAGAAAGGATAGAGTGCCTGCTCCAATGGGACCAAGATTTATCCACACTGTTGGCTCAAGTTGAGGCGGTAGAGGTCTGTGTAATGCAAAACGGTAAATACAGACAGACAGAAGCGCTATATACAGAAAAAATCCCGCACCGAATCCAAAAATGCTTATTGACATAATACCGTCGCCAAATGAACTGTATTTTGAAATCAGCGGTATTCCGGACATCGGTATGACGATCAGCCCAACGGGTGGAATGAACCAGCTCGGGTTAATGTGGTGTATCTCCGCATGCTCACCCAGAAAAACTATGCTGGGAACTATAAGTGCGAATAATATTGTAATCACCGCACCCAGAATCCAGAAAAACAGAGACACAGAGTAATAAGAGGTATATATTTCAAAATTCGCCGCCAGCACCAGCATACCAATGGAAAATGTTGGATAGAAGTTCCCCTTCACAGGGTCATACAAATCTGCAAACGCAGAGTCTCTGTAAAAAAGCCATCTGGCAAGCCAGAGAGGAAGCAGTATGAAAAAAATAAAGATATTGAGCGCAAAAAGACATTCACCGAAAACATACAGTGGATGCCAGGCATCCGAAAAAATCGCTGAAACATTTGCGAGTATTCCGGTGCCCATAACTGCTGCAAACCACGAAGGAGACAGATTTTTAACCACTTCACGAAGATTCATAGGGTGGTGTATCACCTTCAAGTATTTCAAATTTTTTTGAAAAAGAGCCACATAAGAAAAATATCCCAAAACACATAGATAAAAATAGCCAAACTACGAACACATAATAATTTATTTATTCATCAAC
>WAOZ01000166.1 GCA_015520975.1 DHVE2 group archaeon
ATCTAATATTTTTCTTATGGCGATATCCTCTATCAAAGTCATGGAACCACCTTTATTTTTAAGGGCTATGTGCATCATATATTTAAAGGTTGTATTGTCCCGTAATAGGAATGCAGGATAAAAAATTAATACCTTATTTCCCATGGATGGCGTAAAATTGCGTGAAGGAGGTAAGGTCTTATGATCAAAAAAGTGCTGATAACTGTGGCTCTCGTGATGCTCAGCGTGTTAATATCCTCAAGTTCGCTTATGATGAATTCGCCGGGCTTTTCGGATATAACCCCACCATGGGAGAGGCAAACAAATGGTACTCTTCTATACAAAATGGAAATCGCTTATAATAATTCTCTGTATGTGGTTTACACGGTGGATTCCCGCATCCCGCAGAGTTTTTACACCGTTTTTAAGGACGGTAAATGGAGCAAGCCTGTGTTTGCCGGGGGTGTGCACCCTTCCCTGGGCGTTGGTGAAACAGGTGTGGTCATAGCATCCTCTTGGAAAGGGCATATGTTCGTAATGTACCGAATCGGCGATGTGTGGAAAAGTGTGAGTTTTAACGGCACGCTTGCCACTGTTAGCGATGTTTATGTTGGCGATGAGGTGATGGTTGCCTGGCGCGGAAATCAATCACTGTGGATATCCTATTTTTCCAGCGGACATTTCCAAAAGCCGATTAAGGTTGCAGATGAGAAATACCCGATAAGGAGTATTGATATACTTTCACCCGCAAAAATTGCCGTATCCGAGGAGGGCTTAAATGAGTGGCTTAATGTGACATACGAAAAAACCGTTTACGGCTGGGAACAGGTTTACAGCTCTGTGACTAGGAAGCATAATTTAGTATTTACCACGGAGCCATTCTCTTTTGAGGACAGAGCGGCAATTTCTGTGCGCAGCGAAGCGATGTGGACATATATGGTGTATATGGACGAGGACAACTCTTTGGCAGGCTACGGGTTCAACGGCGATGTGCAGGAGATGATACAGGGCTACAATTCCTCAGCCGCGGGAAAGGTCAATATAATAGTTTTAGATGATGGCGCAAATAATGGGGACACCAAGCTTTACTATGTGACAAACGCCGGTGCACAGGATATTTCGGCGAGCGCATCCTCTTGGCTATCCTCTGAGATGGATATGGGCGACCCCGCAACATTGATAAATTTTGTTGTCTGGGTGGAGAAAAATTACCCTGCAAAGTACTATTTCCTTGATCTGTGGGATCACGGCGGTGATTACAGCGGTGCTATGATCGATGAGACCTCTAATGATCTGCTAACCCTCTCCGATCTTCGATATGCGGCCAATCAGATATTGTTAAAGACGGGCAGACCCATAGACATCTGGGGCTATGACGCGTGTCTCATGAATGCTGGTGCTGATAATTATCAGATCAAGCAGGGAACCAATATAATCGTTGCATCTGAACACACAGAAGGGGGAGATGGCTGGGATTATGTGGCTCTGATATCGAATCTTACGGGTAATCCGTACCAGACTCCTGAGCAGTATGCTTACTCCCATGTGGTTCATGTAGATGATGCTTACCTGCGTTCGGTGATAGTTACTATGGCAGCCATAAACACCACTGCTTGGGACTACGGTTTTATGGTTGCATACAACCAGCTGGCACAGGCGATACGACAGAAAGCTGGAACGAACAACTCTGATATAAAGAAGGCGTTCAATAATACCGTTCGCGCCGATGCCACCTACTGGAGCACAGGCATCGATGTAGGGGATTTTGCGAAGCAGTTGCTTGTTTATGTGAAGGATCCAGAGATAGATTACTGGGCGAATCGGTTGCTCGAAAATGTCAGCAAGGCTGTGATAAATTCCTATGATACCGATACTTCGGGAAGAAAAATAGTGATGGCAGAAACCATGAGCGTGAACGAGGTAAATCCCTCTTTTTATATATTCAGAGAGACGGAATGGGACGAGATGCTAAAGCAGGTATTTGTTAATGGCACAGATGACCTCAATCAGCCTCCTGTTTGCAACATCACATCACCTTCCAGCGGAGGCGTGTATTCGAATGATAGTGTTCTGGAGCTCACCGGTACTGCGGGGGATCCCGATGGCTCGGTGCAGAGGGTTGAGATAAAAATAGATCGCGGGGACTGGATTACTGTCAATGGAACGAATGTATGGAACTACACATTATCTCTGTCGAATTTATCTTTTGGTACGCATACTGTTTTTGCAAGGTCGTATGACGGTGATTTTTATTCCATACCTGCAAGGATAACCTTTACCGTCAAACCCATATATCCCGACCTCATAGTGACGAATATCTCCTTAAACAACACCTCTCCTGCTGCTGGAGATCTTGTGCGTATCAATGCATCCGTTGAGAATATCGGTGTTCTGAACGCATCCTCCGTGAATGTGTCCTTTTACTGTGATTCTGTATCCCCCGCGACGCTCATAGGAACAATCAATTTTGGAAATATCAGCGTCAATCAGACAGTGAATGGAAGTGTTGTATGGAACACGACGTTTCTGGGTGGGAATCGCACGATTATAGTGTATGCGGATTCCACCCATTCAATACTTGAGATAAACGAAAACAACAATATTGGTGAGGTGGATGTGTATGTGAACGGTAATCCACCCTCGCCGCCTCAGAATGTTACAGCAAAATCGGGAGATTCGGAGGTTATACTCTCATGGGATAAACCTTTTTATCCCGGAGATGCGCCAGTGGAATCATACAGGATTTACCGTGGCACGGTCAGCGGTGGGGAGGTATATATTGCAACTGTGGAGTATACCACGGGTTATATAGACTACGATGTCAGCAACGGGGTGACTTACTATTACTACATAACCGCGGTGAATAATGTTGGTGAGAGCAATAAAAGCGTGGAGGTCTGTGTGACACCGGCTGGTGCGCCATCACCACCGCAGTCTCTCACGCTATTTCGAGGCGACGGGTATGTGGTTTTAAGCTGGCTTCCACCGCAGACGGATAATGGTGCAGCTATAACGGAATACAGAATATACAGAAACGGCACGCTAATAGCGAATGTCACATATTCCACATATAACTTTACAGATACAGGTTTGAATGTCAGTCTCAATTATACTTACTATGTGACGGCGGTGAATTCTGCGGGTGAAAGCGTACCAAGCAATGAGGTGAATGTGTCTTGGAGCACACCTTCTGCACCGCGGTTTGTGAACGCCACTCATTATGGAGACTATGTTCTGCTGAAATGGACACCCCCTTCTGATAATGGGGGAACGCACATAATCCGGTACAGGGTATATAGAAACGGAGTGTGTATAGCGAATCTGAGCGCAAATTTGACAGAATATGTCGATAAAAACATCAGCGATTACAGTGTGCCGTATTCCTATACAGTGAGTGCAGTTAATAGTGTTGGCGAGAGTTCAGAAAGTAACAGCACGGTGATATCTTGGAAGGAACCGGGTATGGTTTCAAACCTCACATACTCGCAGGATGGCGAGAAAATCACCATAAAATGGGATCCTCCTGCGGATACTGGTGGATTTTCTTCGATAGTTTATGTGG
>WAOZ01000167.1 GCA_015520975.1 DHVE2 group archaeon
GGAGATGTGTATAAGAGACAGATATTAAGCGTTATCCATACGATATGCCCAGAACGCTCAAGATTTTCGATCACGGCAGAATGCATGTTTCGCAGAGAACTGATAAATTTCGTTGGGGACAGAACTATATTTTCGGGCCTTATGGAGACGAGTACATCCGCACCCTTTTCTGCCCTATCCGCAGAGTAAATCTTTACCCCACCGATTTCGATCACGGACATATCTTCTGCAGTATCCACAATTCTGCCGCGAAGCATATTCGTCGAACCGAGAAACCGGGCGACGAACTCCTCGCGTGGGTTGGCGAATACCTCATCCACACTTCCAACCTGAACCATTTTCCCGTTGCGCATCACCGCAAGCTTGTTGCCCATAATCCAAGCGTCCATAAAATCATGGGTGACATGAATCGTCGTGAGCTTTCTGTGCTTTATGAAATCGCGTATAAGCCTGCGTGCAGAATCTTTCATATTCACATCAAGTGCGCTGAAAGGTTCGTCAAGAAGCAGGATATCCGGCTCGAGCATCACGGCTCTGGCTATTGCAACTCTCTGTTTCTCCCCGCCGCTCAGAGTATTCGGCATTCTGCTGAGCAGATGCTGTATCTCCAGTTCCTTTGAAATTTCAATCACTTTGGATTTCCAGTCTTTAACTTTCTTAAGTTTCAGAGGATATCCTATATTATCCATCACGCTCATATGCGGGAACAGCATAAAATCCTGATAAACGATGGCTACATTCCTTTTATTGGGCGGAAGTTCAGTAATGTTCGTCCCGTTCAGAATTATTTCTCCTTTTAAGGGTGAATAAAACCCCGCAATTGTTTCAAGAAGCAGTGTTTTACCGCTTCCCGTTGGGCCAACTATGACCAGATACTCTCCCCTTTTCAAACTCAGATTTTCCACATAAACGGTAAATTCACCCACCCGAATTTTCAGGTTTTTTATCTCAATCATTTTTATCCCGTCCCGCCAGATATCTTAGTATCCCGAATATTCCAAGAGTCAGCAGTAGAAGAAATGCCGTTGCAGGCAAAGCCTCCTTCAATCCGTAATTCGTGTAAAGGAAATAGATATATGTTGGCGCGATCATCGGGTAAAACGCAATCATCATAACCGCACCGAATTCGCTAACCGCCCTTGCCCATGCATTAACCGAGCCTGCCAGAATATTGCGTTTTATGAGCGGTAAAACAATATCCCAGAACGCTCTGAATCGTGAGGCGCCCAGATTCATTGCTGTGTATTCGTATCGCGGGTCAATTTTCTCTATGCCCTCCCTTATCTGATTTATCAAAAACGGGGAACTGACGAATAACATGGCGATGACTATCCCGGGCAATGCGTAATAGAATTTAATTCCGATCTGGGAAAGAGGCGCGCCTATTATACCCGATGTGCCGAATACGAGAAGAAGCACAATGCCTGCAACTGTGTGGGGTATCACTATGGGTATATCAATAACGCTCTCTATGAATCGCATGCCATCAAAATTCCATCGAGCCAGTACATATCCTAGCGGGAGCGCGAGAAACAGAGCAATCAATGTGGATATCGTCGCAGATACAAAACTCACGGTTATGGCGTTGATAAGCCCGGCATCGTATATTTCTGATGGAGAAGTATAAAGTAAAAGGTTCAGAACAGGGAACAGAATGAACACCACGAAAATAGCCGCCGCAAATGAAAATACGCGGCTGAAATTATCGTCATTCATAACCACAACCGCCAAACTGAGAGGCACTATTATTAAAGGATACCATATGAGCGGTAAAAACGCTGAGGCAATCATAATCAGCGATTTTTTTGTATCTTTCTCGAAATACCAGAATAACGCAGATATCAGCATTGCGACACAGATAAACGCCACCGCACCGAAAAATGAAGAAGTGAAAAGTATTATCAAAAATGGAAAAGAGTGCGATTTCAAGGTTTGACCTCCTTGGGTACGGTGCCCATCTCTTCATACATAGGCGGCTGGCCGCATTCTTCAAGGATCTCCTTTCCCGTATTTCCGAGAAGCAGTTTTACGAATTTAACCGCGTACTCGTAATGAGGTGCATTGTTCGGTATGGTCACACCGTAGTTAATGGCATCACCCTGTATAACAGTTCCGTCCGCGAGTTTAACCGTTGCCTCTCTGTACCAGGAAACAAGGGTGGAGTTGGATAGATTTATTGTATCCGGTAAACGGATGTATCTCAGCCCATGCTGTTTCGCAACGGATAGATACTCAAAAGCGTAATCTATGGAACCGCTTTCCAGATCTGCCAGAAGATCCACGGATTTCTGTTTTATGAACACTCTGCCCTCGCTACCAAGGAGGTCAGGATCTCCGGGAACGATTATTGTATCATTCTCCCCGGTTATCTTCGTGTTGTTCTCAATAACGCTTTCAAACAGACCGTAATGATATTTTTTATCCGCCAGATACATGCTCATAACCGCTCTGTAGCCGCAGGGATCGTCGTTGGGTGACGAAAAGCCTATTCTGACATCATCTTTCATCAGAATCTGCATCCAGTTGGTCTCGTTTATTTCGTTGGCATAGCGGCTGCTGTTGGTGTATGTTATAACTATCTCGTTTCTTGCGAATTTGATGTACCAGTTGGTGTAATTGAGCATTAAATAATTTGAGATTGCATTGTAATCGGCAACTGCAACAACATCTGCTTTTATGCCAAGTTCACAGACTTTTTTTACTGTTTCAATGCTTCCAGCGGTCTCTATATACACTTTAACACCGTACACATTTTCGTATTTCTCTGCAAGCTCTTTTAATGGCACAGCAAGACTACCTGCCGCAAGTATCTTTATGCCTTCGGGAGTCTGAAGTTGAATATAGTAAGCTCCTATCGCGCTGACCGCAATCAGTGCTGCTACAATAGATAATACTGCAATCGTCTTCTTCTCCATATATCTTCACCTCCGATATGTTTAATTGGGAATATCGATGTATTACTTAAATTTTTATTCTTATTGGGAATTACCCCTGATATGGAATGGTGGAGTTACGCAATAATCACCATGGTGATGTTCGCTCTGACAAACTTTTTTGTGAAAATGGCCGGCGCTCAGGGAATGGATAGCATATTTGCATCAACTCTACTCTGGTTAGCGACGGGTGCCGTTGGCGTTATTTTCATAATATACGGCATATATACAGGCGATTTCCAGAAAAATATTGAAAACACTGGCAAATTATCCATACTTCTGCCCGTATTTGCAGGCGTGTTTTTAGCTGTAGGGATGTACACCATTAAAAAAGCAATGTCTTCAGGACCCGCGGGACCCAGTGTGGCCATAGCAAACTCCAACGCTGTTCTTGTGGCCATTCTGGCATATATAGTACTCAACGAAAAACTCACACTGCCGAAAATAGGTGGTATGGCACTCATCATAGCAGGTATAGTGATGCTGAGTCTGTGGTAATAAGAAAGTAGCGGGGGGTGGATTTGAACCACCGATCTCCGGGTTATGAGCCCGGCGGGATTTCCTGGCTACCCCACCCCGCTATCTTATAAGTTTATCACAGGCACCCGTGCAATTACCCGTATATAGGGATTAAAGATAAATGTTTCGCCCTGATACAGTGAAGTTGCAATATCCATGAAAAAATTAAAGATAATAGCGCTGCTCAATGATTACTTTCTTCTCCACACAGCGGCTATGATGATAAACACTATCAGAAATAGAGGTATTATCTGTGGTGAGGGAAACTCCGGAACGGGTTGCGGGCCTATTGCATACAGATAATTATCATTAGAGCCAACATAGATGGTGCCATCAGGACCTATCGCTGGTGAAGAATATACATAATCACCGGTCTGAAATCTCCATTTAAGTGTGCCATCTGGATTTATTGCATAAACACAATAATAATAAATGGTAGCATTATAAGCACCTACATAGATGGTACCATCAGAGCCTATCGCCGGAGATGATGTGTATTCACCAGTCTGAAATTTCCATTTTAGCGTGCCGTTTGGATTTATTGCATAGAGATAACCATTATCGGCATTAACATATATAGTACCGTCAGGGCCAATCGCAGGAGCTGACCACACACTTCCAAGACCTGTTGAAAATTTCCATTTAAGAGTGCCGTTTGGATTTATTGCATAGAGATAACCCCCATTTAAATCTACAGAACCAATATATATTGTGCCATCAGGACCTATCGCTGGTGAGGAATCAATATAACTATCCGTTAAAAATCTCCATTTTAGCGTGCCGTTCGGATTTATTGCGTAGAGATAACCATCATATGAACCAACATATATTGTGCCATCACTTCCTATTGCCGGCGAGGAATGATATATCTGAGCTCCAGTCTGGAATTTCCATTTAAGAGTGCCGTTTGGATTTATTGCATAGAGATAATAGTCATATGAACCAACATATATTGTGCCATTTCTGTCTATGGCGGGGGATGAATATATACTATCTCCAGTTTGGAATTTCCATTTTAACGTGCCGTTAGGGTATATCGCATAAAGACAATAGTCATATGAACCAACATATATTGTGCCATCAGAACCTATCGCAGGCGAAGAATCCACACTACCACCTGTCAGGAATTTCCATTTCAGCGTACCGTCGGGGTTTATCGCATAGAGATAACAATCATCAGAACCAACATAAATTGTGCCATTAACCCCTATGGCCGGTGAGGAATACACACTACCACCTGTCAGGAATTTCCATTTTAGAGTACCATTATTACCACTTGTATTATATGGACTAAGCCCAGTATGGTTCAAATCGTGTTTGAACATTGGCCACGATGTGTTTGCAAGTGTTCTTCCTTCGTACACCCCGATTACGTTACGTATACTGGTATTTCCGTCAAACCCAATGGTTAGGACGCTGAACAAAAGCAAGAATACAAAGCCCCCCACTATAAGTTTCATACTCTTTTTTTGCATAAATATGATTATGTATATTAACATATATACTTTTCTGTTGTATTTTTCTGTTGTATATAGCAAAGAATATACTTGAAAAATCAAACAGACAAAGCTATTATGGAATACCCACATAGAAATGTCGTTGAACTCATATTTCAATATTTCAAAAAATCAGAGATCTTACATCTCTCCTTTTATTTTCCGTTTTAAAGAGACCTCTCTTTAAAATCCTGAATCACAATATATCGATTATCCTGATATTCATCAAAGGTTCAAGCCATTCATATAATCGCAAATTTTAAATCTCCCTTTCTCTTTATGGAGTTTGCGCCGCGGTAGCTCAGGTGGGAGAGCGTCAGACTGAAGATCTGAAGGTCGCCGGTTCGAATCCGGCCCGCGGCACTTCTGTGTTTGATCTTTTTGATGAAGTGGCTTTATGGACATTATTTTTGGATCCTCAAATTTAATTTAGTCGCATTATATTTTGAAAATTTTGAAAAAATATTACGAAACAAAAATGTACACCGCTTTTGAAGGATCTATACTGTTCATTATACTCTCAATTACCTTGTTCTTAAGTTCCTCTCCGCCTATTTCTGTAAGAGCGTCGTTGATATCTAGCAAAACAACGGGATTGTTTGCTTCATCCACGAAGGATATTATTATGAACGAAATCATCTCCATATGCTCTGGTATTTTGGGATTGAGCCTATCTTTACCCGATTCTTTTGTAATCTGAAACACGGGCGTTGTTTTCAGGCCGTACTTATCTTTGAATTTTTCGATGTCTGTTCCTATGAACGCCAGGCAGGGATATCCGGATCTTGCAAGAAGTACAAATTTTTCGTAAGCATCATCTCTTTTAAGTTTGATTATGCCGTATTCAGGTAGTTTCTCGCTTTCAGTGGCTGATTCTTGGGTCGGTGCGACTAAGAACATGCGATATCTGTAGATGGTGTAGATGACGAACAGCCCCACAATTGTGAATGCAACGGTGGTAAGAGGATACATGCTTATGCCCAGAAGCACCGGCGGTATAAACCCTGTGAAAAGCACGAGCAGAAATCCAATGAATAACCCGATTATCATCAATTTCATCTGTGAGCGTATTATATCTATTTTTTCCTGCTTATACTTCCAGATCATAACGCCGAAAAGCACTATTGCTGCAATTAACATCCATAAATCATAAATCATGTGTAATGGTGCTTCTTTAAGACCCCAAATCTGTTGACCCAGAACGCTGTAGGAATAGACCCCATTAAAAACAATGTTGCCAATATATTCATTGATAAACGCAAGCAGGATATATATCGCTGCCACACCATATACAGTGTATAAAATTATTTTTCTGAATCTTGATTGAATGGATAGTCTACGGGGATAATCAATGGCTAAATGAATAAATGTTGCGGGGGCAAGAGCGAGTCCGATCATGAGAATTTTCACGCCGGTTGTTGCGAGGTTCTCATCGGCAGGTGGTGGCCCGGCGAGCCTCTCCAAAAGCTCTCCCAGGCTCCATATGAACAGCGACAGGAACATTATGAACACAGGCGTATTTCCTGGTTTTTTCAAGCCGGCCCGGAGAATGTATGCAATCAGCGCCGCACTTATAACGGTCGCTGCGGCCGCTGGCCAGAACACATAAGGTACCCACATAGCTATGTTTATGCACTGCGCATTTATTAATTTTTTGAGAACATCACGGTAATATTTATTTCAGAAAGTGTTATGTGGTTTGTATGGAATTTCTATCCACCACAGTGAAAGGGCTGGAGGATATCGCCTCGAAAGAGATAGCTTCTTTGGGTGGGAAAGTACTCAAACAGGAAGAAGGTAAAGTTTATTTTTCCGGACCTGAAGAACTGATATATGTTCTAAATTATGCTTCAAAAACAGTGTTCCGAACGGTGATACTTATTGGAGAGGGAACGGTGCATTCGCTTGAGGATATCAGGAAATTTGTGGAGACACTTGATATCTCTTTCAGCGGAGAATTTGAGGTGCGAACGAAAAGAAAGGGCACCCACAGCTTTACAAGTATGGATGTCAACGCCGTTGTAGGAGAAATGTTGCTCAAAAAATGTCCGAACACAAAGGTGAATCTCACTGCACCTGAAATAAGAGTGCTCTGCTGGCTTGAAGATGATAAATTCGTAATGGGATTCGATACAACGGGTGAGAGTCTCCACAGACGTGGTTACAGGGTTTATCAGCATCCAGCACCGCTCAATCCTGTTCTTGCCGCGCTTTTGATCAGATGGTCGGGATGGCGTGGGGAGACACTTGTTGACCCTTTCTGCGGTTCGGGAACGGTGCTTATAGAAGCGCATCATTCTTATAATCGCGTACCCAATAAATTCAGAAAGTTTATATTCCGCAATCTTCCTTTTTATAGTAAAGATGAATGGACGGCAATTAAAAATAAATATGATTCGAGAGAGAAAAAAGTTAAACTATCCCTAGTAGGTATTGAAAAATTTCAGAAACACATTGAAGGTGCTCAGAAAAATCTTCATAAGGCTGGCGTGGACGCGCATCTGTATAAAGGATTGGCTGAAAAAATGCATCTCTATGTATCTCATGCTGATTACATAATCACAAACCCACCATTCGGGCTCAGAATAGGCTCCAAGAAAAAGATATTTCGCCTTTATGAAAATTTTGCCGAAGAGCTTGAAAACCATTTTTCAGGTACGCAATTTGTTCTTATAACTCCGTATACAAAATTTGAGCATTACTTCGATGTGCTGGAAAAAAGAGAGATAATGTACGGAGACCTGCCAGTAAAAGCTTACAGATTCAAAATATGAAAAATTTAAGAGATGAGTCCCCTGTTCTTAAGGAATTCCTGCAGCACATCTTTTAATGTGGGTCTGCCGATTTCGTCGAGTTCGTATTTGACGCGAACTATTGGCTTGTTCACTTTCACAACGCGGCTGAGATCGATGGGTGTGCCGCTCACCACTAAGTCGCAGGGCGTGTTGTTTATGGTCTCTTCAAGATCCTTTATCTGCTGTTTGCCATAGCCCATTGCAGGCAAATAATTCTTTATGTGCGGATATTTCTTGTATGTATCCACGATGGTACCGACAGCGAAATCCCTCGCATCCACAAGCTCTGCAGCGCCGTATTTGAGTGCGGCTATAACCGCGGCTCCGTAAGTCATCTCCCCATGCGTGAGCGTTGGACCATCTTCGATTGCCAGCACTCTTTTGCCTTTGATCTTTTCTGGATGGTCCACGAAGAGCGGTGAGGCAGCATCTATTATGGTGGCTTTCGGATTCACTTCCATAACATGCTTTCTCACGGTATCTATGTTGGCTTTATCTGCGGTCTCCTCCTTGTTGATTATAACCACATGTGCCATACGGAGATTGGTCTCTCCGGGATGATATTTAATCTCATGCCCGGGTCTGTGCGGATCCACCACTACTATGTGAAGGTCAGGCTTGAAAAACGGGATGTCGTTGTTGCCGCCATCCCATATTATAATATCCGCTTCCTTTTCTGCGTTTCTGAGGATTTCTTCATAATCCACACCTGCATATACTACACCGCCCATATCTATGTACGGTTCATATTCTTCGCGCTCCTCTATGGTACATTCGTATTTATCGAGGTCCTCATACGAAGCAAAGCGCTGACATTTCTGTTTTACAAGGTCGCCATATGGCATAGGATGCCGCACAGAAACCACTTTGAATCCCGTTTCTGTAAGCAATCTGAATACTTTACGCGAGGTTTGGCTCTTTCCACATCCAGTTCTCACAGCGGTTACCGCTATGACAGGCTTTGTGCTTTTCAGCATCGTGTGTTTTGGTCCCATAAGTTTGAAATCTGCACCTGCAGCGTTTGCTATACTTGCTTTGTGCATCACATATTCGTGGCTTACATCGCTGTACGCAAATACCACCTCATCCACATCGTATTTCTTTATAAGTTCTGGAAGCTGTTCTTCCGGATAAATTGGAATTCCGTTCAGGTATAACTTTCCTGCGAGTTCTGCCGGGTAAACGCGTCCCTCTATATTCGGTATCTGCGTTGCTGTGAACGCCACAACCTCATACTCTTCGTTGTCCCGGAAGTATGTATTGAAATTGTGAAAATCCCTTCCTGCAGCTCCCATTATAATCACTTTCTTTCTTGCCATCTTGCATCACCTCATGCCCGCATGCGTATGATTTATATTAAGATTGGCTTCTTGGTGAAATAAAAATAATAACTCAGAAATGTAATACCTGCCCCACAACGCTGTTTGTCAGATAGGATACGACTAGCCCGATCCACACCAGCATGGAAAAATGGAGGTAAATACTGTGTCTGTGCGAGCCGCTAACAATCTTAATCATCATTGCGGATATAAATGCATGCACCACAAGGAGCGATAGAAACACAACATTTGCAGTATCAAGAGGGAACTGTGCCGCTAAAAGTGGGATTTTTATATACTGCTGGAGATTAACGGGATAGTACTTCACCATATCCGCCATCATCTTCATAAGATTATAAGTGGTGTAAAGAGTGAATGCCATACCCACCATAAGTCCATAAAGTATTCCTGTGAGGTTTGTGGCAGACTGATACCTTTTTTTTCGCAGGCCAATCATTTTTATGTAGGATTCGCTTATTATTTTCGAAATTTTGCGGGGATTACCGCCCATCTCTATACCCGTAACGAACATATCCGTGAATTTGGAAATCAGGTTACTTCCGGTCTCTCCCGCAAAGAATTGCCATGCTTTCTTCTTGTCAATTCGCGTAAGAAGCCTTTTGTAAAGCACATCAATATGGCGTGTGAGTTTGCCAAAATCGTGTTTTCTTAGTCTCTCCATGGCGGTTACATCGCTGCCTTTCGCCTCAACATAGCTACCCACCGCGCGTATGAATGCGTCGTAATTTTCGTCGCAGTTTATCAGGTCGCTTTCGGCCGTATGAATAAGATATCCGGGATAGAAAAGTGGTGTGATGGATATCGCAATGACGGCGTTGAGCGGTATGCTCATTACCAAAAGTATCAGGAATAAAACCAACACGGCTAAATATGTAAACGGTAGAGTTTTGAGTAATTTGAGTTCTGCCTGAGAACGTGCATCTTTTCTGTTGTGCCAGATTTCATCTTCGGGTAATCTGACTTTGATGGCGTAAAGCATCACGCTTTCCACTGTTATAAACGCTAAAAGAGTAAGGTACAAAAATATCCGCACATCTCCAGAGACGAACATGGGGAGAATGGCAACAAACACCGCAAAGAAAAGCATGGAGATGAGCATGGCCACGAAAGCCTCTTTGTAAACATCAAGCTGTGAAATCGCAGCCTCGTATTTTACAGCGTAGGTTTCAATTACAACGCTTCTCTCTTTTTCTAAAAAGACCTCAAAATCCTCACCTGCCTCGGCGCTGTGCGCAAGTCTATCAAGAAAATCCGCAAGCATGATGCTCGGACATCTCTTCGCTACGACTCTGGCGGCATCTGGAAGGCTCAAATTCCAGTATTCCACGAGGTTATATATCTTTTCTATTTCCTCGCTTAACGCACCGTATTCCTTCACCTCGGATAGAATCCGAAAAATCTCTTTTCGCGGTAGTTGCGTGGATGCAAGAACACTCATACGGGTTATGAAGAGATGCATATACTTCTCAATTTCATTTTTTCTTCTCTCTCCCCGTATCAGTGGGAACAGAAGAGAGGTGAGCACTCCGAAGCTCGGTAAAGCATAGAGCACGATCACATACGGAAAAATTCCCATCATGGGAAATGTAATGAGAAGATAGAAACTTATGGCAAGCATAATAACATTCAGCGGGATAACGAAAAAGAGTATGTATTTTCGCCACGGCATGTCGAAGGAATGATAGAGCCTCAGGATTTTCTCTCTCACCGTGGGCATGCTGGCATCACCTCATATTGAAAACGGGAGCTTCTCCGTGCCGTATTTCTGAAAATCAAATATTATTTTGACGACATCTCTGTATCTGAATATGTTGTGCTCGATCATCTTTCTGATCACTTTGGCGCGCAGGAACAGGTCATCGTATATCTTTCGCGGGTCCGCGTATCCAAGGAGCGGCGCTATTTTCTCTTCCAGAATGTATGAGTTGTTCAAACCTCTGAATATGTGCCTGTCTTTTAGAGGGTCCCACACGAATACAGCTTTCGTCATCACACCGCCGAGTTCTGATGAGTATCCCAGAATCTCTTCTACGGACAGAACACGGCGCAGGCTCCTTCCGCGGAGATACACTGCTTGCTGGAACACGCCTATGTTCAGGTTATCCATGAATGTTACGGGCACATTGATGGGCGGAGAGCTCAGACGCTGTATCATTCTTTTTATCGATGCGGCGTGGAATGTGGCCATAACAGGGTGTCCAGTCTGCATGGCCTGGAATGCTACATTTCCCTCTGCACCTCGTATTTCGCCAACGATTATGTAGTTGGGTCTGCTTCGCAGTGCGGCTTTAAGCAAATCGAACATTTCCACGCGCGATTCTTTCGGTCCCGCCTCTCTCGTGAGCAGTCTCTGCCATATTTCGTGGGGAACATGAACCTCGGGGGTATCCTCCGCCGTGAAAACTTTATGGCTGTATCTTATGAACGGTATTATTGCATTGAGCGTTGTGGTTTTACCGCTCGCAGTCTCTCCCGAAATGAATATGCTTTTTCCGTATTCTATGGCCATCCACAGATACGCTGCTATCTCCGGGGAAAATGTGCCCCATTTCACAAGCTGTGTCACGCTGAGCGGTTCCGCGGCGAATTTTCTTATGGTGAACGACGCACCTTTTATGCTCACATCGTCCGCGTAAATTATATTGATTCTTGAGCCGTCGGGAAGTGCGCCATCCACAATGGGACGCCCGGTGCTCACAGGTCTTCCCATCCTCTCGCTCATTCCTCTCAGATACGCGTCAAGTTCGTCGTAACTTCTGAACTGCACATTTGTTTCCACGGTTTCGAATACCTTGTGGACGAGATGAATAGGCTCGATGCCTATGGCATGAATATCCTCAATATACGGATCGCGAAGAAGAGGCTCCAGAGGTCCGCTTTCGATTATATCCCTCTTCAGATAGTACTCAATTTTGTCATATTCAAGCTGAGTTACGGGCACTTTTATGTTCCGAAACATCGTGAAAAAGCCCTTCTTTTCTTCATAGGGTACGAATTCATCCACTATAATTGTCGATTCTTTGAGCAGTCTCTCTATCTGTTTTTCGAATTCTTCTTTGGTTTTGTGCGGCGGTTCGTATCCCGCCTTTATGAATATCAGCTCCTTTATTTTCTGGTACTTTACAAGCTCATCATCGTTCAATTCTGGCTGTATCACTCGGTACTTTCTCTCCGCCCGTCTGCCATAAATATGTATGAAAATCGGATCTCCTACGGGGTATATTATGTTAACCCACTCTAGCTCTTTCATATCCCTTGAGAGTTGCTCGTAGAATTCGGGTTTCTCTTTAAGTTCCGTCTGAACTTTTTTTATGTAATCGCCCAGATGCGGGTTTCTTTTTATTGCAACATCAAGCTTCAGTGCCATCACCCATCACCTCACGAGATTGCCATAATCTCAAGAATTATCCCGGTACCCGCTTCCACGCGAAACACTATGCTGTTCTCCACACGAGATGCGGCGTTGAGGTATCTTTTTATGAACGCAACTCTGTTCACCATACCGCCGATTCTGTTTATGCTGGTCTCTATGTACACCTGCGCTGCAGATTTGAACGGCTTCAGAATCTCTTCGGGGATGGCACCTTTTTCAACGGTGAGTATTATCGTCCTATCGAGTGCAAGCAGTCTTTTAAAGAATGCAAGTAACTGCACAGATCTTTCTTCAACTTTCAAGCTTGATTTTACAAGTGCGGAGAGTGTGTCTATAATTATTATGTCCGTTCTGAAAAGAGATGGCGTGCGCATCAGCCTGCCAAGAAAATCCTTTCTATCTCTCTGCTTGCCGATTATGGGATACACGGGTATGAATACCAATCTGTTTCGCAGCAGAAAATTTGCAATTGGATAATTCAGAGAGTACATCTGATTTATGAAATCTCTCACGGTGAGTTCCGTGGAAATTATCGTTACCGTATGCCCGTTCATCAAAAATCCGTAGGCTAGTCTCTGAGTAAGGGCACTTTTACCGCTGCCGTCCTCTCCTTCGATAAGTACAAGCGTACCCTCCGGGAACCCACCAGCAAGTTTCGAATGCAGCTCGTCTCTTTCAATTTTTATGCGATACATGTGCCTCACACCGTGAAATAGAATGTTTTTGAGAGACCGTCTTCAAGTATAACTTTGGCCACATGCTCTCCCGCGGTCAGATTTACATAGAGCGTTACGGTAATTGTGTCTCCGGGTAGCCATAGGGCGCTGCTCACATTGGTGTTGTTCACATACAGCCCGTCTATCAAAACGGTGATGTGCTCGGTGCTCAGAGGCACCTTTCCTGTGTTTTTTAGGTACAGAATCACCGGGTTATTTGTCATCCTTGTGGGATCGTTTATTATTTCAAAATCTTCCGAAAGCTGTTTTGCGATCATATCTCCCCTGTCCTCTATCCCGTTGGAGATGTTGATTATCGTAAGGGCCGCTACGCTCACGAAACTTGCAGCGAGAACCACCGACGCTATGAAGAATATTATGTGTGTGGCGCTTGTGCTCATACCCATATTGCATCACCTCTCACATAAAATCATAAAACGAATTGCCATACTCATCAACGATTTTGATTCTATATCCCATGTCCATCGCTGTTATTCCTGTGCTGCACAGATATATCTTACCGTAGATTTCTATGTTGGATTCCACCGTGGATAGCGGGATAGTGTCCTCATAAGTTTCATTTTTAAAAACGATGATTTCATCGCCATTGTTTAGCACGAAAACAGTATCAGAATCCATATTCCAGTCTGCTGAGATCTTGAGAGGATTGGTGAGAAGTGCACTTGTGAAAAATCCGAGGTACACGCCTGTTAAATTATATATTCTAATACGGGTTTGGGTGAGTACATAAACACGATCGCCGATGCATACATCTATTCCTCCCCTATTATCTTTGCTGATTATTGAGCCTGTGGCACTGTAAACAATAAACTCGGATGAGTTTACTGCATAAACATAGTTCAAGTTGCAGTCAATTTTTGCGTCTCTTATATTTGCAAAAAATCCCTTATAGCTGCCATCTTTTGCGTATATGAATATACCCGTTGAAGTAGAAACATATACATATTTTCCCACGCATAAATCCACAGGAGTCAATGATAAACTCACGCTCCACAGCTTAACGCCCTCAAAAGAGTATGCGATCAACTCTGTATCTGTTATGGCATATACCTTATCGAGTACGGCTACTGAGATTATCGTGGATGCAGGGGCTATGGTAAACTGTACATCGTGTACATTGCCATAAGAATAAGTGTGGTTATCTGAGAAAAATATGCGTTTCACACCGGGATACCACATATTATCCCCGTAAGATTGCAGGGTTGATAAAGTGCCGTTGAGCAAAAAGGAAGTATCATTAATGCTGATTGTCATAGGACCACGGTTTTCCGCTATAATCTCCACCCTTGATTCATTATAAACAATCCTATCAATCCTGAGAGAGTTTTTCTTACCATCCATAAGTGTAAATCTGTCCTGCATACTGTCATTCGCGAGGTAAAACGAGAAAAGTATACTGTTAAGCAAAACCCCGAGCATGAAGAGGGATGCGGTGAATATAATCCCGTATGCGGCTGTGGTGCTCAGCCCCATTCATATCAACCCCACATATCTTGTTACATACGGCGATGGAGTTGTTATTTCTTCTAAAGTCGGCACGCCGTGTTTTGGTATAATTTTGATTGTCAGGTATGTTTGTGGCTCTAATGATAAACCAACTCCGGTGGCATTGAAAAACACGCTCACCACATCGCCGGAGGTTATTGTGTACGAATTCCACGACTCTGGAGCCATGTCTCTAACTATGCTTGCACCGAATTCGTCGCTTTTTAAACCACCAGGATGTGCGCCGGCGTTGAATGTTGCACTGGAATTGAAATGCAAATCTGTTGAAATGTTTCCGTCGGAGACTTCGATGATTATATCCGTCACACTGATTGGTGGACTGCCGGCAATTAATGTAATTTTGAGGTCTATCCAGTTGAGGGTATTTTGATACGGTGCATTGATGCCCCAAGAAGCGTTGTACCTGTATCCGCCCATGGACAGCACTTTTACGCCCATAGATACATCGTTCACAGCAGTCTGTCCGGTCTGCTCTGCCTGCTGTTGAAGTTGATATGCTGTCTGAATGAGCACTGTGGCGGTTACTGCTGCAACGATTATCATCGCGATGAATATAATGAGCGAACCTATGCCGAATTCTCCCTGTTCATCCCTATCAATTATTTTTCTCATATTACTCATCACCTCTGATTATCACCTCCCGTGAGGTGAAAGAGGAGAGCATGGCGCTCTCCTCAAGAGAGGCCCCGAGGTGATATTGCATATATCACCTGCGGGCATCCAGGGCCTCCCTCATCGCTAAAATAGAAGTATGGGTTTTAAAAATTTTTTATTGAAATTTATAAATTGCTAAACATATGAGATAATACCGTTTGATTTTCATAAATGATTTTCAACCCAGTACCCACTATCGGAGATTTCAACGCAGAACGGTTTTCCACCAACATCCTTTATCGCTTTGGCCACTTCTTCCTGTTCGTCGGTGAGCACCACTATGCTACCACCACCACCTGCACCGGTTATTTTGGCGCCGTAAGCGTATCTTTTCGCA
>WAOZ01000168.1 GCA_015520975.1 DHVE2 group archaeon
AAACTTTCTCGAAAAAATTCACTGCTTGTCTAGATCTGATTATAACAGACACCTCTCGATTATCAAAAAGTGATGTATTGGCAAAGTTCATACTGCCCAAAAATACCGCCGTTGTACCTATCATAAGTTTGGCGTGAAGATAGGATATGTTTTTATCACGACCGTAAAACTCTTTCATATCAGTGCCATATGATTTTTCGACGAGGATTCTGTCCGTTATATTCTTCACCTTTGAATACGGATACCCCTTCAAATACAGCGCCTCCACATCCAATTTCCTTTGAGAGCGAACGAATTTATCAAACATTTCAACAGAGTTGTCGGGTGATAAAACAAGGCTTATCTCCGCGGTTAAATTTATAGATCTGAAAACGGGTTCTCTGAGTTCGAATTTTTTATCCATAATCAGGCTCACATTCCGATACTCTCCGTTGTAGTTCTCCACATCGCTCACATTTTTAATATCATCCACAAAAACCTTAGAAAGATATTGAGCGAATCTTGGATTTTTTATTATTACACCATAACCTCTATTGCCGCAGGGTTCCATGGCTGATTTCACAAAATTCTCCGTAGATATGAGGACTTCTTTACCATCTCTGATGATATATTTTGAATGCACGAATCTGTATCTGTCATATATATGCTCTAGAGGTGCATTTATCATAAAATATATCTTTGCACCGTTTTTCCACAAATCTTCCACGCAGTATTTTTCTGATACATCAATTCCACCAACGGGGTTTCCTTCCATCATCACATAAACAGATACGCCCCTCTTCAGAAGATGGACAAGCGCACTCTCCATTCTAAAATCAGATAATTCATACACTTCAATATAGAGGTATTTCTCTGTTCCATTTATAAAACGGAGTACCTCATTTCTGTCATCGGGATAAACAAAAATCTCCAAGTTTGTTTTGACTGATATGCCCTTAAAATCGCTCTGTCCTATTGAATGATAGTTGCTCCAGTCCGTAGATGTGTTGGTGTCCTGCAATCCCTTTCTCCTCAATATCCTGCCTCGTTTTATCTCCACGGATTTTCCATACCATCCGTATCCAGAGTAGCTGGATTTGCCATAAATAACGATGTCCACTATTTTGCAATTTTTGATTAGTGCAACCTCATCGCCTTTATTTGCAAGAGAGAATGTGCCGTTGTAATGGGCGGAGGAGTAAGTTGCATCCGGAGAAAAACCCATTATTTTTCGAAACTCCGTTGCATTCTGCGCCACATAGTATTTTTTATATGGTAAGAGATAGCCGTGAAGATGAAGATATCCTTCAAAATCAGTCAGAAAATAGTTACTGAGATTCACTCGAGCAGTACCGGCATTAATAATGCATACATATTCCATCCTCTCTCCGGGAAACGGATATGGAGAGACTTCGTATATAATCAGATTTTCATTACCAATATCCACCGATTGCGCTTTAATCCCGGCGGAAAATAAAATAACGAGCGAAAACGAGATTGCAATCAGCGTCGCTTTATTTTCCATTCTTTTTTCTTCTCTTCAAGTTGTTTCTGGTATTTCTCTCCAAGCTTATACGCGAGTTCCTCGAGTTCCCTGAGATTCTTAATGAATTCCCGCTTGCTCTCTGATTCCATATATTCCTCAAACTCCCTCCTTTTTCTTATCGTGTCAACAGAGTACCAGCCCCCTCCAATTACCAGTATTATTCCTCCAACCAGAATCCACCAGTTCCATTCGCCGAGAGAGGATGTTAGATGTTCCAGAGTATAGACTTTTCCGAATAATCCAGATCTTTGAAGTACCCAGTATCCGCCGCTAACAGTCATATAAATACCCAGCGCGAACAAAACTAGGCTTATATGCAGTATGAATTCCCTCAATTTCTTCCAAGACATTACGGGGATTATCGTATTTATAAATAAATGCTTTTCGCTTGCACATTGCTTGCTGTGATGTACAGATACCCCTTTGCACAGCATAAAATGCAGAGGTGTGTACTTAGACACCTGACAGTATGGCTTCGCACAACGCATAAATAAAACTTAGCGATATATGGCCCGCGTGATTATAGAGTTCAAGAAATTTCCACGGCATCTTACGGGCACCGTTGATGGTTATCTCAAAGCATTATCAGAAGCGAGGGAGAATTTAAAAAAGAGACTCATCGTGAAAAACAAGGTCAAGATAAATCCAATGCCTCACCAACTGAATGTCGCTCACAAAGTTATTTACGAGATGGATACGCGGGCCATACTGGCGGATGAGGTGGGTCTTGGAAAAACCATAGAGGCGGGGCTAATACTCAAAGAGAAAGCGCTGAGAGGAGAGATTGATTCCGCGCTTATTCTCACGCCGTCCTCTCTCGCTTTGCAGTGGGAAAAAGAGCTTCTTGAGAAATTCTCGTTGAATTTCAAGGTTGCATATCGCTCGGAAGATTTCGAATACGAGTGGATCATCGCCTCGCTCAGCCGTGCGAAAAGAGAGCCGTACAGAGGCATTACCCTTTCACGAAGATGGGATATTGTGATCGTGGACGAAGCGCATCACATAAAAAACCCGCACACTCAGAATTATAAACTCATAAGAGCGATCGATTCAAAGTATCTCCTTCTTTTGACGGCGACACCGATCAACAATTCTCTGAAAGAGATTTATTATTTAGGAGACCTTGTGAGACCGGGTATTTTCGGCACTTACCGAGAATTTGAAAGTAGATATTTTCTGGACAAAAAGGGGCTTAAAATCACCAACAGACTTGAACTTCAGAGAAAACTGGAAGATATCATGATAAGAAATCGCAGAGCGGATGTGTTCGTGGATTTCACGGAGAGAGTTGTTAAAACATACATTGCGCGCCAGAGTTTTAGAGAGAGAGAGCTCTATCGCTCACTGCACGATTTTTTTAGAGCCAGTGGTAATCGTCTGAGAGTCATTGCTTACGAACGCGCGGCAACATCCTCTCCCAGAACCGTGGCAAAAATGGCATGGAAAGCGCTTAATAACGAGAGAGATTTGAGAATTCGGGATGCGTTGCTTAAAGTGTACAGGTATGCTATGGAAGCCGAGTCATCAAAAATAAAAGCATTAATAAAAGCCATTGAAAATATTGGCAAATGTGTGGTTTTCACCTCTTACATTGAAACCCAGAAAGAGATTGTCCGCGCTCTTGAGAAAAATGGTTTGAAAACAGTTATTTTCAACGGCACACTCAATTATGAAAAAAAGAGAGAGACCATTGAGGAATTCAAAAAGGATGCGGATGTGCTGGTAGCCACCGATTCCGGCGGTGAAGGTTTGAACCTGCAGTTTGTGAATTTTATGATCAATTACGATTTGCCATGGAACCCGATGCGCGTTGAGCAGAGAATAGGCAGGATACACAGAATCGGACAGTTGAGGGATGTGTACATAGTAAATTTAATTTATCAGGACACCGTAGAGGAATACATTTACACACTGCTGCATCAAAAGATAGACCTGTTTAAGAGCGTTGTTGGCGAGATAGATGCGATACTCGGCACATTCGAGAGAAACCTTGACGCGATAATTGCAGAAATCATATTGAGCTCTCAAAATGGGTTGGAGTTGAAAGAGAGAATTGCAAATCTTGGCGAGAGTTTGAAAGAGATGAAAGAAGAGTTTGAGAGAGTTCAGGACATAAACGATGAGATTCTGGGTGTCTTTGATCTTGGGGTGAGGGAATATGAATGAATTCGGTGCGGTTATCGTTAGAAAAAAGAAGCCGAAAATTGTTAATGCAGATATTATAAAGGATTCTGTTTCGGAGGAGGATAATTTTGTGTACTCATTTGCGGTGAAGGTGACTTACATAGGTAAAAAAACACACACTGAGATCTTGGAGTTTCTCTGGCATAATAGAAAGATACTGGATCCCGAAGTGCTCCGTGATGCTACTTTCGAAAGGGTTGTGATTGAACACGAATTCGAAATTCCAGATTGCATAAAAGAGAGAATCGTTGAAAAAGCAAAAAAATTGGAAAATGCGTTTCACAAAGTATGGTTTAAAGAGAGAGATGGACTGATTAAACATCTGGAGAAAATTGCTGAAGAAAAGGAGAAAGAAGGTAAAATAGAAGATGCGAAAAGAGTCAGAGAGGAAATTGAAAGAAGAAAAAACGCAAACCCCCCGCCGCTGAAAGTCAGGGTTGAACCTGTAGCGCTTCTGGTAATAAACGCACCAGTGGAGACACATCAAACTGTTTTGAAAAATTCATTTGTCGAGAGGGAAATTCAATGGAAATTCAATAATCTTACCGGAAAAAGCGATTTGATGTGTGAGAGATGCGGATCTCAGCGCGAAAATCTGTATCTGACGGTGGATGGAATAGGCTGCGAACACTGCACTGGTTTCTGCTCTGTATGTAACAAGCCCATGCTGAATTTTGAAAAATGTAAGGTGTGCGGTGCCGTACTCTGCGAAAACCATGTTTATAAATGCGAGGTATGCGGAGAGGCGCTGTGTGATGAACACGCGCATAAATGTTCGTTCTGCAATACCACTTTATGCGATGAGCATGAGAACAGATGCTATATCTGCGGAGCAACACTTTGCAAAGAACACACTTATGTATGTGCAGTCTGCGGGAACACCATAGGACCTAGACATGCGAGAATCTGCGATATATGCGGGAAAGATGTGTGCCCGGAGCACATTCATAAATGTGAAATCTGCGGAAAAAATATCTGCGAAAACTGCGGCGTGGAAATTGATGGAAAATGGTACTGTAAGGAGCACCTTGTAATTGGATATGGTAACAAACTTGTGTTTCCCGAACTCGAATGCAAAACCTGCTCTATTTATCTCTCAAAAGAGGATGCTATAAAATGCTCTGTATGTGGAGATGTACTGTGTCCCGAACACGCACTGAAATGTGAAGTATGCGGAAAGATATTATGTGAGGAGCATTTATTCAAATGCAGCATCTGCGGTAAAATCCTCTGCGAAAATCATACCGTGATGTCTGAAATATCCGGCAAAACCTACTGCATAGAGCACACAACGAGATGTACCGTTTGCGGGAGAAGTATCGGTACGGATGAACTGCAAGGTTCTATCTGCGTTGCATGCGCATCAATAACACCCATAGATAAAAGAAATGTACCGGCGGAAATATTTAAAAAATACCCCTATTCCAAAAAAGGCAAGATATGGTACATATCCAGAGCAAATAATGTGGCATACATAACGCGTATTGGAAATATTCATCTGGCATATCGAATAGTGGAAGGTGAGATAATTGAATGGAGAAACAGCAATCTTCTCAAATAGCATTTGACGATAACTTTTTATTTTTAGGATATATACCATTAACCTAGAAGGTGGTGAATTCTTATGCCAGAGGAGAGCATTGATGAAATAATAGAGGAAATACTGCGTGAAAGCGAAGAGAAAGAGAGTGCAGAAGAGGAAGAGCTTGTTGTAACTGAGGAAGTCTATGAATGCCCCGTGTGCCATCACACGGTTCCTCCCGATGCAAAGTTCTGTCCTTACTGTTATGCTGTTTTTGAAGATGATGTGAATTATAGAGACCTAACAGATACATTAATCAAAAAACTGAAAATGCTTGCAAAATACGCGTCTGAAAGAAACATTCCGCTCCCGGCGCTCAAAAAAAGTGTGGGTGAAGCAAAACGACGCGCACTTGCAAAAGATTTCCAGGGAAGCTTTGAGGTTCTTCAGGAAGCGTATGTGAACATAATGAACACGATAATTCCCGAATTGAAAAAAGAAATCGAAAATTACACCGCGGTTATAGGGGTCGATTCTTCATTGAGAGAGATTTACGGCAGAGCGGAGAACCTCCTTGAGGAATGGGATATAAACGGGGTTATTACACATCTAAACGAACTCAAATCCCGGGCTGAGAAATTATCGAAAGAGTTGAGGCTGTTTTTGGAAGAGCTTGATAGAGCCGAGCGTGCAGTCACTATTGCAAAGAACTTCTCAATTAACCCAGAAAAGGCCGTAGAGGCCATAGATAGAGCAAAAGACCTTGCGGATAAGAAACAGTATAGGGAGGCGCGAGATGCTCTCAAAGAGGCGTTCACGCCTTTGAGGGAGGATATTGATGCCACGGTGGAAAAGCTTCTTAAGATTGCTCACGAAGAGCTTATGAGAAGAGTTACCCGCGGCGGAAAAGAAACGAAAAGAGTTCTCAGGCTGGTCAAAGAGTTGAAAATATACAGAGACGAGGGAAACTGGCTCGGTGTGCTTGAAAAAATGGACGCCATATCCAAAGAATTATCCAAACATTAAAAGATAGAGCAGAAATCCAGCAAAAGCCCCAGCATTCAAGTAAGGCAATCCCGGCTGTGGCTTTCCACTGTTCACCATGACCGTAAGAAGAAACATCGCGGCAACTGCACCTGCGAGGGTTATTATTCCTGCAAGTATGCCGAAATTCGCCGCCGCGGCGACAACGAGTATCCCGGGGACGAGAACATCCCCGTAACCCATATAATAAGCATCTCTTTCCGTTGATTTCTTTTTATCTCCCGTATCGCCTTTATTCTGAGTTTTAATGGACTTGACTTTTTTAAATGAATAATTTTCTTTCGCTGGGATTACAAACAGTGCTGGCAGTTTGTATTCAATAACATTATCCGCAAGAGCCACCATATGTTTTGTTTTGTATACAGAGATTACATCGTATATTGCAAATGCGCTCAGAAATATAATTATAGGCACCAGCCCCAGAGCCATACCGAAAATGAGAGCCACACCAGTTGCCATAAATATACCAACGAGGTTTACCACATACCATTCGGGATTCTTCGCCATCCAGATCACTACAAACACAGAAAATATTAATGATATCAAATCCGAAAATGGCACTCCGAAGTAATAGAATATTGGAAACATGGCGTAGAACACCGTCCATGTGATACCAAAATAAAATATGCCCTTTAAGAGATTTATTTTTTTCTTTTTTGCTATGTAGAGAACAACGGCCGTGAAAAGTATAACCATCGCAAGATAATAAAACGCTATCCACGGGCTATTACCCGCTTCACCCAGTGAGCCTCTGTAACCCAAATACGCCGGCATAAGAATCAATGCAAGCAGATTGGATATTATAAAAATGAGCATCATATGCAACTGCGCATATGTTTCCTGTCTCATTGTTTTTTCACCTCCTTGTTGTACTGACATTCAATGTTCGGGCATATTTTCCACTGCTTTTTACCTCTGCGCTTTATAATCAGAATCGGTGCACCGCAATAGGGACACTTTTCACCTGAGGGAACAACTGTTCCTTTCTGAGGGAGGGGGTATGTGACATCGCATTTCGGATAATTAGTGCAGCCTATGAACCTCTTTCCATTTTTCGATTGCCGAATAACAAGATCTCCCCCGCATTTCGGACATTTACCCACAACATCTTTGTTGGTGTTGTACGAGCACTTCGGATCCAAGCATCTTTTTTCGGGACTCTGCCCTCTTCGAATTATTTTTATCATGGGCAACCCGCATACAGGGCATTTCTCTTCAAGGAACTCCACTCTTCCCGTTTTGGGAAGATTGTAAAAAATTGCTTCGCCATCCGTTTCACGCACCACCAAGCGTTTGCGCTGGATATAAATAAGCCTATCTCCATTGGGAGCTTTTCCTATTTCATATCGCATGGATTCCCTCATATTGCGACCCACGGCCTCACGCTTGGTGTGAAGCGAGGAAAGTATGTTTTTGAGCATATTTTTTGATTCCTCAACAACCGTGGATTTCTCTACTTCCCCGCGTTCTATTGCATCCATATCCATCTCGAGTTTGGCAGTCATATCGGGTTTCACGACTTCAACATTGTTGGATTCTAAGGATTCTACGAGTGCAATACCTAGTCTGGTCGGTTTAATGGGATTACCCTCAACATAGCCTCTTTCAAACAGTTTTTGAATTATCTCAGCGCGAGTGCTTTTTGTGCCTAAATTCAGTTTCTCCATTTCTTTAATAAGGGAGGACTGCGTGTATCTGCTTGGCGGTTTGGTCTCTTTTTCTTCATAAGATGCCTTTTTTATGGGTAGCAACTCCCCTTTTTTTACATCTGGCAAAGGCGCTTCATCGAACCTCACATAGGAATAATATTTTAACCATCCCGCAACAACCAATTTCCTCCCTTTCGCTCTGAATGTTTCACCTCTCACATCCATATCTATTACGCTTTCCATATACTCTGCATCGGGTGCCAGCGTCGCAAGAAAACGCCTAACAATCAGTTCGTAAATTTTACCTTTGTCTCCATCTAATTTTGCGCCTTTCATAGGAACTATGGGCGGATGATCCGTGGTCACCTTTTTCCCCCTTGTTGGTTTACGACGCATCTCTTTTTTCAACTGCACCACTTCATTTTTAAAGGGCGATTTTTCAAGTGAGTTTAAAATAGCAGTTATGTTCAGGCTTCTGGGATATACAGTATTATCCGTGCGTGGATATGAAATATAACCGGCCATGTAAAGGTCCTCAGCAATTCTCATCGCTTTGGCCGCAGAGAAACCAAGTTTAGTTGCCTCGCTCAGAAATTCAGTGGTGTTGAATGGCGAAGGCGGCATGATTTTTTTCACAGTGTTTTTCGTATCTTTCACTACCCCTTCACGCACATCTCTTATTTTATCAAGCAACGTTTTCAGTTTTTCAAAATCCCAGAAAGGGTTTTTTATATGGTCGAAACGAATTGCTTTTCTTTTCTGTGCAAGAACAAACAGATTCCAGTATTTTTTCGGTTTGAATGATTTTATTTCTCTCTCTCTTTTGACTATAAGCGCAAGGGTGGGGCTCTGCACCCTGCCAACAGATAAAAACTCTTTACCTCTCCTTCCTGATGCTATGGATATGAATCGTGTGAGCGATGCACCCCAAGCAAGATCGATTTCGCGGCGCGCTTCTGCAGCGCTGGCAAGATTGTAGTTTATATCCACAAGATTGGAAAACGCTTTTTTTATCTCTTCCTGCGTGAGCGCGCTGAACTTTGCTCGCTTCACCGGGCCTGAAAAACTCATAATGGAAAGCGCCTCTACACCTATAAGCTCTCCTTCCCTGTCGTAATCCGTGGCGATTATTATCTCGTCCACATTTTTTGATAATGCACGCAATATAGAAGCTATCCCCTTCTCCTTAAGAATTTTCACTGGCTCGGCTTCGACCAGTTGCTGTAAATTATCCAGTTTCCAAGATTTGAACTCTTTGCCATAATCAAGTTGAAGAATATGCCCCTTCAGCGGTACCACAAAATACCTGTTGTTGTTTAACACAAATTCATAATACACATCCCTTCCTTTTTTTATCGTTTTAAATTTGCCGTCTGAGAGTATTTTGGCAATTCTCTGAGCAGCGTTTCTTTTTTCAGCTATAACGAGAATGTTCACAGCGCATAAAAAGAGAAGTAGTTAAAAAAAGTTTGCCATACGCATTAGTGAGAAATAAAAAAATCAGGATAATTTTTTAAGCAAGTTATCCACGACTTTTTCAAAGGCTTTGGTAGCTTCCGCATCCGGATATTTTATAACAAACGGCACCCCCTCATCACCGCATTTGACTATTCTGGCATCCAGCGGTATACGCCCCAGAAACGGCACGCCGTATTTCTCCGCGGCCTTCTCACCGCCACCTTCACCGAATATCTCGCCGCTCATATTTTCCACTATACCCAGAACATTCATCTTCAACTGTTTCGCAAAGTTGAGGGCTTTCACCGCATCGAGAACTGCTACCTCCTGAGGTGCTGCAACGATGATTGCTCCGTCCATAGTCCTAACCAGCTGTGCCACACTTAAAGCTTCATCCCCCGTTCCAGGAGGCATATCGAAAATCATAAAATCCAGATCTCCCCAGTCCACCTCGTCAAGCAACTGTTTAAATGCCTTGTGTTTTAAAGGACCGCGCCAGACAACAGGCAAATCCTCAGCGGGTAACGCCATCTGAATGGATATGACCTTCAAATTCGGTACCGGCTGAATGGGAATAATTAAATTATTTTCAACTTCAAGTCGTGAGTCCTGTATGCCAAGCATTTTTGGCACATTTGGGCCGTGAATGTCTGCATCGAATAAACCCACTTTGTATCCTTTCTTT
>WAOZ01000169.1 GCA_015520975.1 DHVE2 group archaeon
GTCTGTTATAATCAGATCTAGACAAGCAGTGAATTTTTTCGAGAAAGTTTTTGATTATGATTGGAAGAAGCACGATGATATTGTTTCTTTTGCAAAAATAAGCAAAGATGAAACGTGTCTAAAAATCAAAATCTGTGCAAATGAGAAAATACGCTATGTGAAAGTATACCTTGATGGAAAAAATGTTTACAGCGGAAAATATGATGAAAATAGAGGAATACGAATAAAGACAGGTGAAGGTACACATGAGCTAAAAATTTATGTTTACGGTGAGAATTCTATGGATGTTATAAATACGGCGGTGAATATTCGGCAGAATTTTGAAATTCCATCCTCAGCATTATTTATCCCCGTTGCAGTGGCAGTATTCCTTTATAAACTTTGGAAGAGACATAGACGAGTAGTATAACTCCTCTGTGAAATATTTTGTTTCAAACTCTGGCACTCTTCTAAGTTTCAGTTCATCATCGCTTGCCATAACGAAAGACCACATCCCGCTCGGATAGGTTGGTATGTGTGCCAAATATGGTTTTACGAATTTGAAGATTTTTGAAAGCAGGTCATACGCATTTTTCAATTCTTCAGGATGGTAAAACGGTGTGCCGCACTGCTGTGAGATTATTCCGCCATCGTTGAGGGATTTTTTGAGCGCATCATAAAACTCCTTTTTGAAAAGTCCCTCCGCCGGGCCAACGGGATCGGTGGAATCTATTATTATAACATCAAAACCATCGTGTTTTTTCACATACTCTATACCATCCCCCACCACGATTTTGACCCTGTCATCAGAATACGCTTTTGATAAAAATTTCATATGTTTCTTACTTAGCTCTATAACTGCTGAATCAATATCTACCACGATTACCTCTTGAGGATCGTGTTTAAGCACCTCTCTCGCAGCACCACCGTCGCCGCCGCCTATTATCAGTATTTTTCGTGGAGATGGATGCGTGAGCATAGGAGGATGAACGATCATCTCGTGGTAAATGAATTCGTCTCTCTCTGTTGTTTGAATTGTGCCGTCTATCACAAGAGTTTTGCCAAAATCATATGTTTCGAAAAGATGAATATCTTGGAAATCTGATTTTACATGTGCTATTTCATTTTTTATTCTAAGACCCCACCTTACATTTTCTGTGTGTTCCTCGTAAAACCAGTATTCCATAAAGGGGTGCAAAATCAGAGATGTATTTTAATTTTTTGCGAAAAATACCCAATATATAGCGATAACTTTTTTATAGGGGATGTAATATCGCAATCACCGCGGTGATTAAATATGGGCAGGTTTGAATTTAAATTAAATATGGAGAGAAGCGACCTATTCGTGGTCGTTGTACTGGCGGCCATTATGGCTCTGGCCTTCTTTTTGAGGACCTACTGGGCCGTTGGGCCATCCATAGAGTACGGATATGCCGTCTCTGGAGGATCCGATTCCTATTATCATGAGAAAATTCTTGATTATATCCTATCCACCGGGCATCAGCTTTTAAGAGATCCCATGCTCAATTATCCCATTGGTGTGAATAACCCGAGACCGCCGCTGTTTCACTGGGCCATAATATATGCAAGTTTCGTATTTTACCCGTTTCTATCTCCAACAGACTCGGCGTATCTTATGCTCATTCTTTTTCCCGCCATATGGGGCACGCTCACAATAATTCCCGTGTATTTATTCGGTAAAGAAGCGTTTAACAGAAAAATAGGGCTGATAGCAGCGTTTCTTCTGGCGGTCATGCCTGCGCATCTGATGAGAAGCGTGGCAACACAGGCAGACTGGGATGCGTTCGACTTGTTTTTCGTGGTAACAACTTTCTATTTCTATTTCAAGGCTCTGAAAACAGTAAAATACAGAAGATGGATAAAGGACTGGTTTAAGAGAGATGAGGTCAAACGCGGTTTAAAGCAGTTCTATAAAGAGAGTAAAAAAGCCATAGTTTATGCAGCTCTCGCAGGTACATCTCTCGGTTCCCTAGCAATTGCGTGGAAAGGTTTCACATATGCGGAGGGTATACTTGCAATATATATCGTAATACAGCTTTTCCTTAATAGATTTATGAATAAATCCAATCTCCATCTCACCCTTATAACCACCATCTTCACACTATTCGCATTTGCTTTGCCAGCACCCTGGTATCTGGGCACTGACAGAGCTATGGACTGGATTATGCACTGGTACGGAGTGCCGTTATTTCTGATGCTGTTCATAATGTTTATTGGATTCTATTTGGAAATAACATCAAAATATCCTTGGCCCTTTGCTTTTCTTGTCGCCGCGCTCATAATAGGTGGTACATTTGTGGTTCTTAATTTTGTGGATAGGACACTCATAGATTTGATACTCAGCGGACAGGGATATTTCGTTAAAAGCAAGCTTTACTCAACTATCGCCGAGGCACAGCCTGCCACACTTGGTGTGCTTGCAATGTCGTTTGGAGTTGCAACATTTTTCCTGGCATTCTTTGGAATCGCTAGGCTCATCTATCTTATGAGAAAGAAGTTCAATGAAGCGTACATATTCTTCGTAATATACTCCGTTGTTGCTATATATATGGCGATTTCAGCGGCTCGATTTATATTCAACGCCGCACCTGCATTCGCACTTGCAAGCGGTATTGCAATCGTGTGGTTTTTGGATATGCTGGATATAAAAGGTGCAATTAAAGAGTTTAAAAGCCCAACGAAATCCCTCAAAAAATCATTTAAGAAAAGCGTTAAATTCTCGCATGTTGTGGGTGTCCTCCTAATTGCGGTTCTTGTTGTTTTGCCTAATGTGTGGAGCGCGGTTGACGCTGGCATACCGTATGAAACCAAAAAGGAGTTTGATAAGCAGATATATAATTCTATGCCGGATTTCCTGAGACCAAATGAAAGCACATACAAATCTTACGCACCCTGGTATCTGGGTGCGTTCGGATACTCGCTTCCAAAAGATACCTATCCATGGCCGAGGGCATGGAAATGGTTAAGTGAGCAGGATACAAACGAACCCCCACAGGATAGACCTGCATTTGTATCCTGGTGGGATTACGGGTTCGAGGCTGTGAGAGAGGGAAAGCACCCAACAGTGGCGGATAACTTCCAAAATGGATATCAGATCGCCGCGCAAATAATAACTGCTCAGAATGAGAGCGAAGTGATATCACTCTTCATTGCCAGATTTCTGGAGGCAAATTATGCTAAAAATGGTGGGCAGCTCAGCTCAGATATTTATGAAATACTTGTGAAATATGTGGGTGAAGAGAAAACAGAGAAAATAGATAAGATCCTTGCAGATCCGCACAGTTTCAGGTACGAGGTTCTTGACAATCCGCAGATATACGGATATTATTCAAGTGATATCTCCGATGAAAATGTCAAATATGTGGCAATAAAAGGAATACTGGCATATCTGCCTCAGCACAAACTCATCTCAATATACGATGGAATAAGAAATGCAACCGGTTGGGATATTAGATATTTTGCCGTGGATTACAGGCTGTTTCCGTTTTCGGGCAGAAATACAGGTATATTCTATGCTCCTGCAAAACTTGGTGATAGAAGAATTGAAGAAGTGGGTGGTACTGTTATCCCGTACGATTTTTACACTCTTAAAGCGGTGGATTCCTATGGTAATGAATACGATCTTGATAAAATACCCGCAAATGTGCATATAGTTGATTACAAGATCGAATACAAACCTATGTTTTATCATTCCATGCTATACAGAACATTTATCGGCTACTCCGGGCAAGATGTTGGAGCGTCTGATGGAATACCCGGTATAAGCCCGACACTTCAGGGATATTATCCGATGCAGGCATGGAATATGACCCATTTCAAGCTTGTCTACAGAACTGCTTACTGGAATCCATATAAAGATTATAAAAATCACAGTAAGGACTGGAAACCAATCCCAATCGATCTTGCCCTTAAATATAAAGAAGAAGGAAAAGGTACTGTAGAATTAAATCCACCGGCAGCACAGGTGTTGCCAAGCGATGTAGTTATGGTTAAGTTCTATGAAGGAGCTGTTATTAGGGGCAGAATTACTTTATCCACCGGTGAACCTCTTAAACATGTTCGTGTTACATTGGTTGATGAATACGGCATTCCGCATGCTACAGTACTTACAGATGATGAAGGATACTATCGCATACTTTCTGTCGCAGGGAATATAACTCTTGTGGTATCAACTAATGGCGGATTTGATAAACTTCATCTTGTGGATAAGACCACGCTTTATCAGACAAAAATACATGTGAGTGAGGAGCAGGCAATGCGGCTGAAGCCCAATTATACCATAATTAAGAACATTGAGATTAAGCCATCGAATGTTTCTGGCGTGGTATATTATGATCTTGATCATAATGGCTATGTCTCCTCTAAAGATAAACTTTTGCTAGGAGCAACAGTGATTCTGAGAAATGAGACTTATGGCGTGAATATGTTTGCACCTATGACGGAAAGCGGATATATGTTCCGTGATGTACCACCGCATAAATATTCAATAGATGTTGAAATCGATGGTAAGATATTCAAGAATCTTGCCACTGTGACAGTCAATCCGGGCTCTAATGTTACTCAGGACATAAAATTACAGCCAAGTTATATCACGGGAACGGTTACATATGCCAACGGTACTGTAGCTTCAAATGTGACTGTTGTCGCCAAAAATCAGTATACCACTTACAGCGTTAACACCGCTACTACCGGCACTTATAAGCTTATGGTGGTACCTGAAAATTACACGCTATACGCGTACACCAACGGATATCATAGTGAGAGGACTCTTGTGGAGCTTAATACATGGAATGTGACCAAAACAAATAACATCACCCTTAAAAGGGCGTTTTTACTTACTGCTAAAGTTACTTACAACGACATACCCGTCGCGGATGCTGTAGTGAAGATAAAAGGAGAGCTTGTACCGCATAACATACGGATAATAAGAACGAATGCCAACGGTGAGTTTTCCGTGTATTTGCCTGGGGGTATATACAGCATATATGTGCTCGGTGACTATGAAAACAGAAAGATAGTCAGGTTTATGACAGTAAATCTGGCAGAGAATATGGATTTAAATATTGCACTTTACAAAGCATATAAGTTAAGCGGCTATATAACGCCTGAGAACACTGGCTCAGGTGCAGAAATATCCATATTCCCATCGGAAACCAATTTTTACAGAATCTATGCTAATAACACAGGGTATTTCGAAGTGTATCTGCCATCGGGCACATATAATCTGGGCTTTGTGGCGTTCAATTCTTCAGGAGCTCCTTATTTTGCGAGGAAAATTATAAGTTTGAATCAGGATAAAGAAATATCGGTAACTCTGCATACAGCGTATAATGTAACCGGCTATGTGTACTATGATTCAAACCACAACGGCATTATGGATAGCAGTGAAACTATAAAGAACGGACTCGTTATGTTATACGATTCTCAGGGAGTTTTTGAAGTGCGCAATATTCCGCCTGATGGAGAATTTAAACTTGTGACAAATATCAACTATAATGTTAAGGCAATGCTGTATGGATATGAAGAAACAAATGTTGCAAAGGTCAACGGCAGTTATGAAATACAGGTTGTTCCTTGGAAAGTCTCGGTTGAAGGAAAACTGTATAGGGATGGGAAACTCAACGACATTCCTGTGAATGTTACATTCTCATCCGTGAATTATACCACAAGTGTTTACGGTGTTAAAGGTACATATTCAGTGCAGCTTCCGCCAGGTGTTTACAATGTAACTTTCTGGGGCTACGGCAGAATGTACAAGTATCCTGAGACCAAAATCACAGTGGAGAATAACGAAATGGTTGCTCACTATGATCTTAACTTCACCGCCCTCGTGAAAGTTAATGTGGAATCCCTTGCAACGGATGTGATCTGGTATCAGAATGGCAAGAAGGTGACTACGGGTAAAATAGTGGATATAGCGCCCGGTAATTACACATTATACGGTAGAAATGGTACCTATGCTGCAATTGAATATGTGTCCATAACACAGAACACAACACTGCCACTTATCCTGTATCCGGGATACTATGTGGATTTCAGTGTGGAGAACTACACCGATGTTGTACCAGTTAATGTAACATCTGGACAGGCAAAGATATCTTTACTGAGCTCAAACAACATATTCCTACCTGAGGGAATATATACATTTGTATCCGAATTTGAGAAGTTTGAGAACGGGAAATATTACAGATACGAATGTTCAATTACAAAGCAAATATATGAAACCACCACGGTTGTTTTGAATGTTACGAGAGAGGTGGTTTTGGGTACAGTGGAAGGCATCGTATATGTGGATAACATACCCGCAGCCAATGCGGTTATACACTTTATTGCTATGGATTACGGTAAGGAGAATGTAACTGTGAGCACGGATTCAAATGGTCATTATTCTGCGCAAATCACACCTGGCAGATATATGATTTACACATGGTATGTCTACGGTGGGAAGAGATATGCCTATATTGATAACATTACTGTTTCCAAGGGGATTCAGGAGCACAATATTACCTATTCCACGGGATACCTTGTCAGTGGAGGTATATATCTAAAAGGTGCGAAGGTAAGTGCTAATATACGCATCTCTTCGGAGTACGGATTTATGTATGTGATGGGCAATCAATACTATTTCGTTGTGTTACCAGAAGGAAAATACTTGATAACATCTCAAATCACAAGAAAGGAATACGGATTGGAAATAACATACGAATTTTCCAAGAATATTGTGGTTAACGGCACGACATATCTCGATATAGATTTCAAGAGAGTAAGCACTCATGACATAGAAATTTCCGTGCTTTCGAAAGATTCTGTGGCAAAACCCGGCGAAGAGTATCATATAATGTTATATCTGAAAAACAAAGGAAATGATGTGGAAAATGTCACATTTGAATCCTTTGGCGGGTGGAATGTGGTGCATCAGGATAAGGTGAGCCTTTATCCGGGTGAATCTCAAACGGTAGTTGTAACGCTCTCGGTGCCCACCTCTGTATCATATGGAACCCAGAAAGTAACATTGAGGGCCAAATATGGAGCCACAAAGGATATTCAGGTAAGTGTGTTTGTTGGTGAATATTACAACACCACTGCAAATTATACGATGAGCGGCTGGACAGATAATCATATGGATTATCTTGTTACCATAACCAATAACGGAAATACAAATGTTAATTACACGCTGACAATCCTCAACGAACAGGAACTCTATTATAAGGGATGGAATGTGGAAATAATAGTGGATGGTAAGAATGTTAGTTATATCAAGGTATCACCAAAAGATTCTGAGACGATCACAGTAAGACTTGTGGCGATTAAAGATAAGCCATCTACAGTAATCCCCGTTGAACTGGAAATACTTGGCAGCAAGCCGCTTTTGATAAATCTTGAGCCCAGCTACCCCGCGATGTCGGCAACCACGGTGTACATAAATGGCACTAACCTTGAAAACTACACGGCGTTTGAGATACCTCCGGAGTGGTATGCAATATGGGCGGCGATTATCGTGTTATCTGGAATTATAGGATATCTATGGAGGCGGAAGAGATGAAGGCGCATACCTTTTTATCAATATTACTTTTGATTTTCAGTGCGCTGTATATCCTGCCGGGTAATGCATCTGCAGTAGCCATAAATATGCATATTGAGGGTCCGAGTGTAGCAGCGACGGAATCTAATGTAACTTACAAAATATCGCTGGAGGGCTTTTTTGATTATTACAAATGCACGATGCTCATCTCGGGCAAAAATCTAACCAGCGCTAAACCAGTTACGCAGGTTATACAGCAAAACTCCAAGGGGATATTCATATTCACATTAACCACTCCAAAGGTACCTCAGAGACTTTACATAAGCTTTTCAGGATTCGGTATTTTAAATTCCACGAATGAAACAAGCTGGATAGATAGGAAAGTGGTTCTCGATGTTAAAGAGCCAAAAGTGATCACTGTTAAGATAAAGAATCCACAGACCTATGAAGTGACGAATGTAAACCTAACTTTCTATGTTGATGGGAAATATATAGGATATGTGGTAGTGGATAAAATATCGCCCAACAGCACCAAAACTGTTGAGTATCGATGGGTTCCAGCGGGGTTATCAGATGGTGTACATACACTAAAAGTCAAAATTGCCAGCGACGGAGTTGTGTTTGAAAATGGTGAGACGGTTTATACCTACGATTTCTATTACGGAACACCGCCAAACTATGATTATTTCTATTATGCATCAGTGGCAATTCTGATAGCGCTGATATTCTTAGTGGTATTGATAATTCTCGGAAAACTCGGGCGTCGCAGCAGCGTTAAAAAACCAAAATGGAAATCATAGATACACTTTTTCAAAATAATTTGCAAAATTGTTTAAATGCATCTCTTTTTTTTCTAATGGTAAAATCATATACCCTGTGAGAGAATGAAACCGCGAAAATAAAGCGGTGTTTTCGATCTTTTCAAAGCCAAGTTTGTGATAGAAATGCTCGGCCTCTTTTGTTAGTGGCTTGGTTATCATAAACGAAGGGGATAGAAACAATCCTAGGACAAACAATTTGTATCCAATTTTTCTGTGTCTGAAATTTTGGTGTGTTTCCTGTGCTCTCAGGACATTGACAACATCTGGCATTTCTTCCCAGCTATCTATGTATATAAATCCAATGATCTCTCCTTCGCTGATCGCCGTGATGAAGATTGGTCTTGGAAATTTTCTGAGCCAGATTTTGAAGGTTTCTTTATAATCAACAATGCCGTAAAGTTTGAAAAAATCAAAATCAATCACGCTAAAATGGTCTACATCATAGGGTTCTTCGAGAAGATAATATCTGTACTTACTGTCCTCGGCGAGGAGGTGCAACAGCGAGCACCCCAAAAATAAATTAAAGAGATGGATATACCAGCCATACTGCTGCGTTGTTCCTCAAAATCATGTTCAGCTGTGTTCTTGAAATCTGGGCTTTCTCCAGAAGAATCGGGAGCCATTCTTCAGGTGCTATTTTCTTTGACCCATCAGGAGAAACTGTGGCTATATGTGCAACATACACTTTCTTGCCTTCAACTGTGATTTTTTCAGCAGCTGCTTTTCTGTAGGTCTGTATTATTATATCTCCGGTTTCTATGGCTGTTGGAGTGATCTGAGAATTGTAGTATTCGGCTACTTCTTTATGTATTCTTGGGAAATCTCCTATTCTCTTGGTGTATTCTTTCCATCCTCTCAGAAACGGGCTTTCAACGGTCACCATGCAGTAATCTGATACGGCATTGACCTTTTCAAAAGCAGAAAGTATGGATTCTCCCTTCACAATGGCATCCACGAACTCATCCCATGACTTGTATTCCTCTTCCGGCATGGTTCTGGCCAGAGAATACGCGAGACTCATAAGATAGTTGTTCATACCTGCCGCACCCTGTTTATCGGCGATGTCTTCTAGGAAAAGATATGTAGCAATATCCACCATGGGATTGTCAAGGATCTCTCTTCCTCTTTCAAAGTCTCTGGAACCGATCATTCACTCACCTCCCCACGGAGTCTGGCACCTTTCATCACAAGGGCAAACACACAGGCGTAGTTTCTGAGCAGTGATCTAACGAATTCCTTGTTTATACCGATTTTTTTGAGATTTTCCTCATCTATCTTTGTCTCTCCAGTGAACCCTCTATCTGCCAATTGCAGCGCTTCTAAGGGCTGCCCGGCGATGGTTATATTTTTTGCCACCTCTTCTCTGAATTTGATATGTATTATGCAGAAATTGCACACCGCTACATCTCTGTATGTCATATTGTATTCCTCTGCCACCTGTTTGTCCGCCTTGGGTAGCTGACCCACGCTGTATCTCACTCTCAGAATTGTAGGCTCAAATACGCACTTTTCTAACGCATACAGGTATCCAACGACATCTCCATCAACATCCGTGATGGCCAGATCTGTCAGGGCGACCACATTTCCCTCTATTGAAAATGCTGTTCTGCCCTCTCTGAGTGCCACATTGAAAGATGGCCATCCCATATACGCCTCTTTGCCCATTCTTTTTGCCAGGTTTTCGCCCACTCTCAGCCAGTACTGTATTGTTCCCTCAACGCCCGCTTTCTCGCTCATATCCTGAATGAGCGAGACCAGGGCCACATCTAACATCTTTCATCACCTCCTTATATATTTCTTTCCTTTTCCGTGCTTTCTTTCTTCGATCTTACCTTTATCTATCAAATTAACCAGAATATGGTTCAGCAATTCTTTATCCATTTTCATCTCTTTCTTGATATTCGAAAAACTTGCCCCTTTATCCCCTATAATATCCATAATCTTGTTTTCTATTTTCGTCAACGGATAGAATTTGTCCTCGTATTTCACCACCTGATCGGTAGATATGAGAACATCCATAATCTCCATAGCTATATTTGTTGGCAGGGAGTTTATATTTGCTATCTCCTCGATGGTGTTGCCATCAATGGCCATACTGTCGAGTACTTTGTTCATAAGCTCCACGCGGTATCTTTCCACATAGGGAGCTATGGATGCTATGTTTTCCATAAGGGTGTTGATGTCCTTGTGAAGCCCCTCAATTCTTGAAATTATGTTTTCGAGTTCTTCGTTAAGGTCATTTATTTTTTTCTCGACCTCTTTTTTGAGGTCTTTTCTGAGAAATAGCATATCTTCACGAAGTGCGTTCTCCTGGGATGCGATGGTGCTTTTTAGAGAAGATATATTTCGCTCAATCATCTCAATTCGCACTCTGTTCTGGGTGGTGTTTTCTATCGTGTATTCCTGTCCCTTCACTCTAAGCAGTGCCTTAAAATTCTTGGGTTTGTACCCGGGGACATATTCCCTTATTTTATTCAGTATTTCAACATAGGTCAAATGCACCTGTTTCGGCGATATCAATTTTTTATCGATCGCTTTCACAATATCCGTGGTCACGATTTTTCCGTCCTTGTATTTGAAGAGTTCCGTTCCGCTGGTTTTTGAGCGCACATCCATAAGAATTTCGTTTATTATCACTTCCGTATCCTGCGTGCCGACAAAGCTCTTCAAGGCGTTGATGGCATCGTCAAGTGTGTATTGATAAACAAGTTGAAGAATGGACGGCGGAATCTTGCTGACATCAATGCTCTCTTCCATCCCTATATCTTCTTCCACGGCTTTCAGCCGTGACAGAACTTTTTCGAGGCGCATATTTATTCTGGCAATTATGTCAATCTTTTTGTCCAGTTTTTCCTGAGCTTCACGCAGAACATCGAGGGATTTTTTCATCTCTTCTATTTCTTTCTGATGCAATTCGAAATCCTTTTCCAGCGATTTTACGGATTTTTCAATAATCTGAATCTTTTCATCAATAAGCGTTTCAAGGTCCTGCCTCATCTGAGATAGCATTGCGTTGGTGGGGCGATTTTTCAAATCTTCTTCGATTTTTTTCAGTTTATCATCAACATCTGCCATTGTAATCACACGAATGTTCTGATCATTCTTTCCACATCACGCACCCATTTCTTATAGTATTCGTCCGCAACCACATCGCCGCGCATCTTTCTTATTTTATCTGCTATTCTTTCGATAACCATTGGCCACAAATCATCCGTCATATACTGCACAGCAGTACCTATTTCGTTAAAAGACAGTGTGAGTATTTCATCAACCATACCGACACCGACAACCTGCGCGAGTTCCTTTTTGAGATATTCGAGGATTTTCTGGTTCTTCCGGTACTGTTTTGTATATGCAAATCTCTCCACGAAGAGCTGTCTGCTCAGATTGTAGAATTCTTTCTTGACCTCATCAGGGTATTTTTCAACCGCTTCACCGCTCAGAGGCTTGAGCTGGAAGATATGATTCAGTATGGTGCTCCACTTCATAACACTCGCGAGAAGATTCTGAACCTCCTGATAATCGAGTTCTCTCGTAATCATAACAGCCAGAAAGGCGTAATCGCCAACACCGGAGATTATTATGCTTCCCTCGTTGTACTGCTCCATAGATATTTTCATATTCTTGCTTTTCAGCTGAGCGCATATGTTGTGGAGGTTGTGCTTGAATAAATTCAGAAGATAATACTGCGAACCGCTGAGTTCCTCGGGAATCACTGAATCGAATATTCTGCCATCCACACCGACAAACAGTATTATTTCTGCCTTTGCCTCTTCAACAAGCTTTCTGAGTGCGAGATGAATCAGGGCACGGAGAAGTGTTACATCTTTAGCCTCCAGTGTTTTTACCAGTTTCTTGCTCTGCAATTCACCTCACCTTCAGGCCATACGAGTCGAATATTATCTCTATGATTTCTTCGGGAGAGTATGGATACTGCCAGTTTGCCTTTATTTTCTCAAGTTTCTCTATGAGATGCGGTGGCGCTTTAAGCATCTTTGCGGTTTCTATTGCGTCGTTGAATACCTTTTCGTAGCTCTTCTTCTCTTCCTCCTTTATTTCGAGCGGGGTGCTTCTAACGACGATTCCAGCACCTCTGACGAATATGTATGGATACACACCTTCACCGTGCTTTGTACCTCTCATTTTTATTATCTGGAGCGTTCTGTTGAAGGCGCCACCTACAGGATAGTAGTCCAGGTGTATGACGCCATCAGAGAGATACACAGGTGTGAGAACATCTTCTCCTATTGTTTCCCCTGGCATCGCGTGCTCCTCTACGGTTGCCACCACGACGCCTAAATTTTTCACCGTGTAAAATAGCTTGCCGATAAGCTCTCTCTGCAGAAGTTTATCCTCTGTGGCCCAGATCACAGGCGTTAGAGGATCCACGACAATTCTCGTTTTTATAAGGTAATCGCTTCTCGCTTTAACAAGGGCTGGCAGTTGCTCCTCTATCATTTTCTTAAAGTTCTCTCCTTTCAGATGTATGAAAAACAGATTTTCTTCATAATGTTTCTCCATATCGAAGCCCATCAGTGCTGCCTCTTCCATGATCTGCTTGGGTGTTTCTTCCAGAGATATGTAAAGTCCCTGTTCTCCTCGCTCAATGCCATGCATTATAAACTGAATGGCGAATGTAGTTTTACCAGTACCACTTGAACCCACGACCACATTTGCGGTTTTGTCTCTGAACCCTCCTTCGATCAATCTGTCCAGCCCGTATATGCCGGTCGGAAATCTTTTATTCATCCTCATCAACCTCCTTCTTAACTATTTTAGACACAAGCTCTGCAAAACTTTTACTTTTTTCCGCCTCTTCCACAACATTCACAAGTTTTTCTTCATCAATTTCTTCAATGTCCTCATCCACGGACCGTGAGAAAGCCTCCGCGAAGGACTTTGCAGATGCAATAACTTCCGAAATTTCGGATAATTTTTTCCACGGTCGCTCCTCCGCAGGAACAACGATGGGTGAGGCACCTATTTCGAGGTATTTTTCTCCGAATTCGGTAATCTTTCCATCCTTCACAAGGCCGTATTTTTCCATAATACTTATTCGTATTTCGGCGTCCTCTACCTCCGCGCCTTCTCCATTTTTAAGGGCAGATAGAATCTCAAAATCGTTTTCGTCGAGTATGTACTGAAGCACTGCAAGGGGCTCCATATAAACTGAAAATATGCAGCGGTCAGAGCCATCATTCACGCAGGTCTCTTCCCTAACATTCACCGGAATGCCCATATCTTTTTCGAAAAACATTTTGAGGGCATCCGATGTGATGTAGCAGGTTTTGCCGTTGATTTCTGAGAAAAGCTTAGCAACTTCTGAGTTTCTGACTCCGAATTTTATAATGAATGGCGCTATTTCTACAACCTTGAACTCGCCCATCCCAATTTCCCTGAAAAGCGATTTCATGTACTGGAATAATGGGGTCCGCTCCATCTGCAGAGGGTGTATGGATTTCAGAAACATTTTAATCTCTTTTGCGGGTATTTTGGATTTGGCTATCGCGGCGCTTAAAGCGGCCTCCATCTTCGTCAGTTTTCCGAATATGTATATTATTTTGGCTATGCTCTCTTCTGGCATCTCACTCCCTCTAAAAAGTGGTAAAGGGCTTTCATAACATATTTGTTTTTGGACACCATTTCCACTCTAAGATCATTTTCAAGATATATTTCTATTTTCCCGCGCTCCTCCCACATGTGTTTTATGTGTGTGCAGGGGACATACCACCATTTTTTCGATTTGATGAGAATTGAATTTGGAGATAACCAAAGCGTACCCCTTCCGGTTTGCATCTCCCGATTCATTGTTTGAAACCGGTATTCCACATCGCAGAGTTTGTAGGCGAACATAGCTATCATTTAACATTATTCAATCCGAATATATAAAGATTTCCCCCAAATATCTTTATTCAAATAATATGGTCTAAAATGTAAATATTAGGGCCAGCATTCCATCAATAATATATGGTGTAATTTGTAATTAAAACTTGAGAGTACACTCTCTAACCTTGCCCAGAGCCACCCTCTCTTTTCCAACTTTAACTGCTCTGATTATCAGGAATTTCTCCAGAGCCATGATGTCATCGTAAACATTTTTGTAGTCTCTCCCAGCAAACTTTGCCAGTTCTTTCACCGAAATAGGACCCTTTTCGTTGACAAGTTCGATTATTTCCATTCTCTTTCCTGTGAGGGCATTGAAAACTTTTCTGTCCTCAATGATTACCTCTTCGTCAATCTGGCCATTGTTCATTATGCAGGTTAGAATAAGATATCTCTCCGCGAGGTTCGGGTCAGAGCATTTTTTGATGTGCAGCAGATGTTTTATTTTTTCGTATCTACCCGCTTTTTTTCTTATCATTTTGAACAGTAGATTCATATCGTCGTCGGAATATGTTCTTTTTATAATCATTCTCATTGAAATCACCATTTATCAGAGATTGGATATGTCCACAGCGATTATGCTTCTTCTGAATGTACGCACGATTTTAACAACATCTTCGAATCGCTTTTTCTCCATTTCAACCTGATTTATGAGTGTTCCATTTTCATCGTAAATATCCATATGATCCATGCTCTCAACATTGTCCCATCTCACAAGCGTTATCCATTTTGTGCCCTTTAGCACTTTGTATGCATAGATGTAATTTTTAAGTTTTCCCTGATCGTAAAGTTCCATGGATTCAATCATTTCGCCGCGCGATATGAATACCCTCTTTATTTTCAGAATCATCATCTTCACCCCATATTGAAATAGTCTGAAAAAATCAGCGTGAGTTTTTCTATAATTTCCTCGGTTTTCTTCCGCACCTTGCCCATCTCCATGATTCTGGCTGAGAGAGAATTGTATGATTCATCTGTCATCTCGCCGTTGATGAGATAGCGCATCATTGCTGCGGCTATTTTGGGATTGTATGATGTATAACCCCCCTCCTGAATTATTGAAAATGGCTTATTGTACTCTTTTATTTTTTTCAAGATGTTTACGAATCCCTTCACTGTAAGCTGCATCCCTATTTTGGTGTGGGAATAATGCGGATCAAAACCGTTTTCCCCTATTATGAAATCAGGTGAGAAATCCTTTATTATGGGAGTTATGATTCTGTCAAAAACCATAAGATATTCCTTATCTCCGGCACCCGGAGGAAGCGTGATGTTCACGGTATAGCCAGTTCCCTCCCCACGACCAATTTGATGCATAAATCCTTCATGTGGATAGTAATCCGTGGGATCTCTGTGGATGGATATTAGAAGAACATCCGCACTTGAGTAAAAAATTTTCATCGTGCCGTTGGCGGCATGCGCATCCCAGTCTATGATGGCTATTTTTTTCAGCCCCCTGCCCAAAAGATGTTTGGTTGCAATCGCGCCGTTATTGAGCAGGCAGAACCCACCGTACATATCCGAGGATGCGTGATGGCCCGGAGGGCGGATAAGCGCGTACGAAGTATCGTAATTCATATTGAGAACCTCATCCACGGCGATTATACTCGCTTCTGCGGCTATCAGCGCAGCCATGTATGAGTATTTATTGAGGTATGTACTATCACCCAGAAAGGTCTCGCCTCGCCGGGACATTCTTTCGAGAAAATCGAGGTACTGCTCTGTGTGAACCGCAAGAATATCGTCCATAGTTGCTGGCTCGCGGATGTCCATAAACTCCAGATGAGATGAAAGTGTGCTTTTAAGATAGCGATAAATACTCTCGATTCGTTCCGGATTTTCCGGGCTGCCGCGTTGATTGTGG
>WAOZ01000170.1 GCA_015520975.1 DHVE2 group archaeon
ATTTTGAACCGCTACCCGAAGTGATAACCGGAAAGGTGCTGATCAAGGTTGGAGATAACATAACCACGGATCACATACTCCCCGGCGGTGCAAAGATACTTCCGCTGAGAAGCAACATTCCGGAGATAAGTAAATACACATTCAGCGTTATAGACCCGGAATTTTATTCGCGTGCGAAGGCTGAGGGCGGAGGAATCATAGTTGGAGGAGAGAACTACGGACAGGGTTCAAGCCGAGAACACGCGGCAATCGCGCCACGATATCTTGGAATTCGCGCGGTTCTTGTTAAATCGTTTGCGAGGATACATCGTGCCAATCTCATAAACTTTGGAATCCTTCCATTACTGTTTGACAATCCTGATGATTACGAGAAAATAGAGCAGGGCGATGTGCTGAGCATAGCCACGAAAGATGTGGATTCTGGAAAACTTGTGGTTAAAAACGAAACGAAGAACTGCACCATAAATGTGCATCATGACCTGAGCGAGCGCGAACTTTCTATGGTTAAAGCGGGTGGGAAGCTGACCTATATAAAAGAAAAGAACAAGAGGTGAATGAAAAATGCCCATAGAAAATTTTATAAAAAGAGCGAAAACATTTAGAAGCTATTTCGAGAGAGACGGGCTGACTCTGAGACCGTGCGCATACGATGCACTCTCTGCGATACTCATCGAGCAGGCGGGATTTGAAGTTGTGGGAACTACGGGCTACGGCATCGCAGCGTCGCTCATAGGACAACCGGATATAGGCCTTGTTGGCTACGGCGAGATGATAAATCGTGTCAGAACGATAATAAACGCTACTTCGCTGCCCGTGGATGTTGATGCGGATACCGGTTATGGCAACGCGCTGAATGTTTACTGGACAGTGAAAAACTTTGCACGCATAGGCGCTGCAGGGATAAGAATAGAGGATCAGGTCTGGCCCAAGAGATGCGGCCATATGGCTGGTAAGCAGATAATCTCCACCGAGGAAATGGTGCAGAATATAAAAGCAGCCGTTAAAGCGAGAGATGAGGAAAACCCCTATATGATTGTGGGTGCACGCACAGATGCCAGAAGCGTTGCAGGATTTGAGGCTGTGATAAAAAGAGGAAAGGCTTATGCGGAAGCGGGCGCGGACTATCTCTATGTGGAAGCGCCGCAATCCATAGACGAGGTTCGTACGCTTGTAAAAGAGATTCCGATTCCCATAGCGTTCAACATAATCCCGGGCGGAAGAACTCCACCTTTTACTCTTGAAGACCTTGAGGAGGTCGGAGTCAAATATTTGTCAGTGCCAATGGTGTGCCTTTATCCGGCGGCAAAAGCCATGCGCGAGGCCCTACAGTATCTCAAGAAAGGAGACCTTGAAGGTATGGTTAAATCCGGGGTATCTTGGCGCGAATTCAACGAAATAGTGGGTATGAGTTTCTGGAGAGAGATGGAGCTGTCTCTGCTGCCCGAGGATGAACTTATAAATAGATACGGAACCAAGGATATTCGTGAAATAATGGATAGAGAGAAGAGAGAGACAGAAGCAAAATGGAAAAAGAAGTGAAGAGGTGAAGCGAATGGATAGAGAGAAATACAAGGATTATGTGGAAAAAGCGAAGGAGCATTTTGAAAAGTTGCTGTGGGAACAGCTGGAAAGAGTCGAGAAGATACAAAAAGAGGGAGACTGGATTGATTATTCAAAGGTGCATCCAATTATAATAGGCGTGGCTGGCGGCGATGGAATCGGACCCTACATAACCGAGCAGGCACAGCGTGTTCTGGAATTCCTGCTGAAGGATGAAATCGAAAACGGAAAGGTTGAATTCCGCAAAATAGAGGGGTTGACCATAGAGAACCGCGTTAAGCACATGCAGGCTGTGCCTGATGAAGTTCTGGAAGAGATCAAAAAATGTCATGTGCTGCTTAAAGGTCCCACAACCACACCCAAAAAAGGAGATCCCTGGCCCAATATAGAGAGCGCAAATGTCGCGATAAGACGCGCACTTGATCTTTTTGCGAATGTGAGACCTGTGCGTGTTCCAGAACTCGGTATTGACTGGGTTTTCTTCAGAGAAAACACCGAAGGTGCGTACATGCTTGGTTCAAGAGGTATCAAAATCAACGATGAACTGGCCTTGGATTTCAAAATAATCACAGCACCCGGCGCTGAGAGAATAATACGGCTTGCATTTGAGTATGCCAGAAAGAGCGGTCGCAAAAAAGTGACTGTGGTGACAAAGGCCAATGTCGTGAAAAAAACTGACGGGCTGTTTCTGGATATAGCCGAGCGTGTTGCGAAAGATTACCCTGAGATAGAGTGGGATGACTGGTTCATAGATATTATGAGTGCAAAGCTAATTGACCCCGCCAGAAGATCACAGTTTGATGTCATAGTGCTTCCGAATCTCTATGGTGATATTCTCACCGACGAGGCCGCGCAAATACAGGGTGGCGTTGGAACCGCAGGAAGCGCCAACATTGGAAAGAGATATGCCATGTTCGAAGCCATACACGGCACGGCGCTGCGCATGGTCAAGGAGGGCAGGGAGAAATATGCAAATCCAATAAGTATGATAAAAGCGGGTGCCATGATGCTGGAGCATCTTGGATTCGCCGATAAGGCAAGGAAACTGAATATGGCCATAGACATCTGCAATATCTATGAAAGAAAAGTGGTGCTTACGGGTAGATCTGACGGTGCTACGGGTGAAGAGCTGGCAAACTATGTGATGCGAACACTTAAAGATCCGAATCTGGAAGAGAAATGGAAAAAATACGCGTCTCATTGATCCATTTTTCTTTTTTCGTATCCAAATAATTTTTTAAGGTTCGTCGTATTTTCCCCACCATGCTTTATTACAAAGATCCTTATCTCAAAAAGGCGAGTTTTAAAATAATTAAGAAAGAAGGGAAAAAGATACTGCTTGAGGACACGATCCTTTATCCCGGTGGCGGAGGTCAGCCCCCAGATGTGGGATATGCATTGTATGATGGAAAGAGCGCAAAAATAGAGCATATTGGAGATGGCTGGCACATGTTATCGGAGGACATTCCATGTGAAAAGGAAGTGCCCATTGAAATTGATTGGGATAGGAGATACTATCTGATGAAATCACACACAGCAGAACACATTTTTTTCCGCTCGCTTCAGACACGGTGTGATGTTAATTTGAAGAAAATTAGTTTAGATGAGGACGAATCGGCTATAATATTTGAAGGTGATGTCGGAATAGAGGATATTCTCGAGGCAGAAAAACACACGCTGAATATAATAGAAGATGGACGCGAGGTTAAAACTTACTGGCTCAGTTTGAACGATGCCGAGAAAATAAAGGACCTGAGAATTGCCAGAGATAGAATAAAGGATAGCCAAATACGAATTGTTGAGGTGGTCGGTTATGACCGCTCAGCCTGCAAGGGTTTGCATGTGAGAAACACATCTGAGATCGGAGATTTTGTTGTAACGAGAGTTAGACTTGGCACGAAAAAAGAAGTCAGATTTCTGGTGAGTGAAAAGGCAAAACAATGGCGCAGAACCCTTAACGAAATTACCCGAAAAATAATATGGGAGCGAAATTTGGGCACTGATAAACTTCAATCGTATATTAGAAATATTGAAACGGAAAGAGATGCGATGAGGGACGCTCTAATAGAGGAATTGAAGCACACATCTTTCACTGAAGAAAGGTGCGGTGATATTGATTTAGTGCATCGTGTGTTTGTGTACGGCGAGCACAAAATTCTTCAGCATCGCGTAATGGATATTGTGAATACCAAAAAAGCGATTGTCATATACGGAATGAAAAATAACAATGTTGTATGTATGGCGTTTTCTGATGGACTGAACTGGGTGCGAGATCTTTTTATGGAGTCAATTAAAAAATCGGGTGGAAAAGGAGGAGGCCGAGGCAATTTTGTAAGCGGGCATGTTGAAAATGCAGAGAAGTTCGTAATGGAGTTGAAAAAGATTATATGCGATATGGCAATACACTTGCACGGTGATGAAAATGGAAAAACTGACTGAATTGATTAAAGAACTGGTTATGGTGCCCGGTGTCAGCGGGTTTGAGGAACCTATGAGAAACTATCTTCTTGAGAAACTTAAAGATTTTAATCCAAAAATCGACGATGTGGGAAATGTTTATGTTACCATGGGAAGCGGCGATAAGCATATAGCGATTCTGGCACATATGGATGAGATTGGACTTGTGACCACTCATATAGAGAAGGATGGTTATATCCGTTTTTCGCCAATAGGCGGTGTGGATAACAAAATGCTTTACGGTCGCGTGGTTGAAATATTCACGCATGATAGCGTGATATACGGCGTTATAGGCTTAATACCCCCGCATCTGAGCACGCAGGCAGATAAGAATGCCACTCCAACTTGGAAAGAGCTTGCAATAGATGTTGGTGCAAAGAACGATGAGGATGCGAAGAGGATGGGTATCAAACCCCTCTTACCTGTCAGATGGAAAAAAGATTTCGTGGTTATGGGTAAATACATTGTTACCAGAGGACTGGATGACAGGGTTGGATGCGCGGTGTTGATGTCACTTATTGAAAGACTCAGGGACGTTGCGCTTGATAAAAAAATAACTTTCATCTTCACGGTTCAGGAAGAGACCGGGCTCAGAGGCGCGTTTGCAGCATCTCACAGAAATCGCTACGATGAAGTATATGTGGTGGATACAATGACCACGGGAATGATGCCCGGAGTGGCGTTTCACCTTAGCCCTGTGAAAATCGGAGAGGGTCCGGTAATAAGGTTTGTGGATAGAAGAGGCGTAGCTTCTCAGTACCTGAGAGATAAAATTAAAGAGATTGCGGCGAAGAATGGCATACCCGTTCAGGAGGGCATAACTGGCGGCTCCACGGACGCAGCGGCGGTGTTCAATATGGGAATAAAAGCGCTGCCCATCTGCATACCAGTCAAATATACGCACAGCCCAGTAGAGATGTGCCATATTGCGGATATAAAAAATGCTGTGGATTTGCTGGAAAAAATAGTGAAAAATTAAAGCTCTGCACGGATAACATCCGCAAGTCTTTTCACACCCTCTTTTATCTGCTCGTTTGTCGGATAGGTGAAGTTCAAACGCATTGTGTTCTTGTGGTCTCTCTTTGGATAGAATGCCGAGCCGATTACATACGCGACCTTCTTCTCAATTGCTTTGGGGAACATTTTCTCAGCATCCACCTTGTCTGGAAGCGTTACCCAGAGAAACATGCCTCCATCCGGTCTGGTCCAGTGAACGCTTTCTGGAAAATGCTCATCCAGTGAATCAAGCATGATGTCTCTTTTCTCCTTGTAGAGCTCTATTATTGTGGGGATGTGCTTATCAAGATATCCCTTTCTGACGAATTCTCTAGCGATATACTGTCCGAAGGTGTTGGTGCACAGGTCAATTCCCTGTTTGGCAAGAACGCATTTCCTTATTATTTCTTCGGGAGCGATCATATATGCGAGCCTGAACCCGGGAGCCATAATCTTGGAAAATGTGCCGAGATAAACGACTCTGTCTTCGGTATCCAAAGCTTTCAGATGGGGCAGTGCTTCACCTGAAAACCTCAACTCTCCGTATGGATCATCTTCAACCACGAGGAGGTCATACTCAGATGCGATCTCCATAAGATGTTTTCTTCTTTCAAGGCTCATAGTGACTCCCGCAGGGTTCTGGAAGGTGGGTATGGTGTAAATCATCTTCGGCTTCACACCTTCCGCCTTCAATTTCTTGAGCTTTTCTTCAAGAAGTGTAGTATCCATCCCGTAATCGTCCATTTCTATTTCCACATATGATGGTTTGTAGGACTGGAACGCTGTGAGAATGCCTATGTATGTGGGCGCTTCTATAATCACAACATCTCCCGGATTGATGAATATTTTTGCGAGGAGATACAGACCCTGCTGTGAGCCGCTTAAAATCAGCACATTCTCTCTGGACACATTTTTGAAGCCATAAACATTTACTGCTCTTTCTGCGAGGGCATCTCTAAACGAGTTCACTCCCTCGGTGGAGCCGTACTGGAGCATTTTTGCACCTTCGTTCTCAAGCAGGTCATTGACGATTTCGCCAATGATATTCACAGGAAATGATTTTGGATTGGGCAAACCACCCGCAAACGAAATTATATCTGGCTGCTGCGTGAGTTTCAGGAGTTCTCTGATTTCTGACGCTTTGAGGGCTTTTGCGATTTCGGAAAATTCATTTTCCCACAACTATATCACCGCGTACGGAATTGCACTGCGGAATATTAAATTTGCCTTTTTCAATCGATCTCGATAACATAAAGACAGTGCTCGTAGCCGTCCGCTATGCACTCCGGATGTTTGTATCGCATGTTTCTGTTGCTCATTTTTATGAAATGAGAAAGTGCACCCTGTCTGAGCCAGCAGAACCTAACATCTCTTCCTCCCTTATCTCTAGCCACGATTTTAACATCTATTTTCCCAGGTGCCTCCTTTAGCTTGGTATCAAAACATCCATGAAAAAAGTTCTGGGAGATTGCAAAAGCGAATTTTTTGATCATTTCCTCAATGTCGCCTCTGAACGAGGCATAATCAACGAAAATCTTTCCTTCTGATGAGCTCTTGATCACATAGGAGCCTGCCTGCTTAAAAGTTCTCTCTTTATCCCCTGTGCTCTTTCTTTCTATGGCATTGATTACCTCTTTCAGCCAGTCTATGGGATAATACGCGTAAGGGCGCAGTTTGCCTTTAACAGGTATGCTTATTTCATTCAAAAACTCGTTTCCCCATTTCATTTTACCGAATGAAATCAGACCATTTAGTATGCTGCCTCTAACTTCACATACATCTTTATGATGAATTTGATTCATAATACTGTCGTCCAATCCCCTATACAATATAAATATTGCCAGTTTTTGCTGAATTAGACATTTTATAAAGCAACAGTTTTTTCTTAATAATCTTAAAATGTGGTGGTGAGCAAAACCGTTAAATTTCATTATGCAGTTGCGGGAGATGTGATGGATAAAAGAAGCATTAAAAAATCAACTGTCAAAATACTGGCAATTTTCATAATACTTGGTGTTCTTGGATTTATAACGCCGTATCTTCTTATGATTGTGGGGATATGGTTCATGCTCACCGGAGCGTTCTCCCTCAGCCCAACCATAAATCTGCTGCGCTTTTATTCAAGAAGGGCGTTCAGCTCTGCGGAGATAGATCTCACAGGCGTAGATCCGTCTCTTGATAAACCGGTGAATATCTCGTGGAATGAATCTTTAATATTGACAGGAGTAGGATTCGGCATTTTCTTTGCTTCTATACTTTTACTGAGTTTCGGCTGGAACGGTATAATTTAAAAACATCAGTGCCGGGGCCGGGGTTCGAACCCGGGACCTTCGGATTTCCCAGCATTGGAGGTGGAGATTTTACCTCTACAAATCCCTATGAGTCCGACGCTCCACCAGGCTGAGCCACCCCGGCACTTTATTGTTGTATTATTGAGTTTCCGCAGTGGTTGGGGTTTCTTCGGGCGCCTCTTCAGCCGCCTGCACTTCTATTTCTTTTTTCTCTTCCTCTCTTTCAAGTTCCACGATTTTCTCTTCGGGGAAATAGAGCACTTCTGATTTTCTTATCTCTATTCTTCTAACAGGATAAATGGGTTTCAAAATTCCGCTCAACTCTTTGGGAGCCTCGTCGGATAGAATGTATTTCACATATTCCGAGAAAGTCATTCCTTTCGCTTTCTCGGTAAGATGATTTGTTATCGCTTTTCTTATCTGACTTTTTATTGAAGTTTTAATTCTTTTATCGGGCACAGCGATAACTTTAACCCTCATTCTATAACCATCCGCTGTATTTACGGGGAATATGGCATCTATTCTGCTCCTTCTCCTCCTAACCATCCTGCGAATATAATCGGTGGTCATATCATGACCTATGAAACGGGTATATGCATTCGTTCCGTGAATGCGATTTATTTTAAAATACAGCTTGACATGCATCTTTCTGTAATTGCCCGTCAAATCATAAAGCGTTGCCTCTGCGATGCGGCCTATCACTTTCTGCGGATCATCCGCGGGGGTCATACCCAGTTCCTTGGCGCTGAAAGTCTCCGGCGCTATTATCGTGTACCACACCTTCGCACGCCATTTATCACGAATCCTACGCGCTGCTGCTCGTTCTGCTCTTTTGCTGGCCATGTAGAATCACCTTGCGAGGGTAAATAGTCAGTCCTTTAAATAATTTTTTGTGAAAACAGAGAAAACTTTTTCTATTTAAAGTGTTGTTTGTTCAAAATGCAACCTCTGAATATCGTACTGAAACATGACCGTTATCGTGCGAATGTTCTGAATATGCAGGCTTCTGAAAATTATCTTTCTCCATCTGTGAGAAGAGCACTTGCATCGGATATGGCATCAAGATACTCTATGGTTTTTGATTCTGAAGTTCACGGAGTATTCGTGCACAATGTTTACGGCGGAACAAAATACGAAGAAGAAATTGTGGAATTGGCAGAAAAACTCGCTATGAAGGTGTTTGGCTTTTCGCATACCAATGTGAAACCGCTGTCGGGCCACATCGCTGCAATGACGGTACTCATCACACTTGCAAAGCGTGGTTCAAAGATAATGGCTATCCCACCAGAGAGAGGCGGATATGATGGGTATTACCAGCCATATCTACCGGATATGCTCGGGCTTGAATACATCCCTCCAGCGCTTAATGATGGGATCCCCGATCCAGATCACATTCTGAAAACCAGACCGGATATTATTATTCTGGGTGCGAGTTATATCCTTTTTCCTTACGATCTGAAACCGATTTTAAATGCGGCCGCCGAAATCGATGCAGTGGTTATATACGATGCATCCCATGTTCTCGGGTTTCTGCCATCGGGATTTCAAAATGATATAGAAAAATGCGCGGTGGTTTATGGTTCCACGCATAAATCTTTTCCCGGACCGCAAGGTGGAATAATACTGACTAATCAATCTGAATTGGCAAATAAAATAGATAAAAATCTCACATGGCGCACACAGGATAATTTTCATGTGAATCGTGTAGCTGCACTGGCTCAGGCGCTGTGGGTATTTGAACCTGTTGCTGGGGAGTATGGGAAGATGGTCAGCGAAAATTCGTATGCTCTTGCGAAAACGCTCGATGAACTTGGGTTGAAAATAAAATACCCGCCGCATTACACCCGCAGCCATCAGGTCATAGTTGATGAACATTATCTATTAGAACGATTCAACATGACCCCTCCGGAAATGTCGAAAATTCTTGAAAAAAATGGTATAGTGATTGATGCTGTCGGTAGAATAGGTACCGCCGAGCTTACATGGAAAGGCTACACCGTGGAGGATATGGAGCACATTGCGCATATAATCGTATCTGCACTCAAGGGCGAAAATGTTAAAACACAGGTGAAAAATCTTGTCAAAAAATGGGATGGAAAAACACTCGGTGAAAAATTCAGAGAAGATATTTAATTAAAAACCATACCCCCAAGG
>WAOZ01000171.1 GCA_015520975.1 DHVE2 group archaeon
ATGTTATTGGATCTCCATCCGGATCATATGACTCTGTGCCGTTGAAAATAACATATTCTCCTTCATAAACGGATTTACTCGAAACCCTCATAACCGCATGCGGAATACTGTTTTTAACTACTATTTTCTTTGTGCACATATCCATCTTACCGTTGCTGCTCTGAACAAATAGGGTCACATAGTATACCCCAGCTTTTGTAAATGCATGAGTAACGCCCACCTTATTTGAACCTTCAATATTCTTCGTGCCGTCATGAAAGTGCCAGTAGTAAATCAAATCATTCCCTTCGCTTTTACTCGCATCAAATTTTATTCTCTCTCCAATAGAATACACCGCTTTATCCGGTATTACGCTAAACTCCGCCTTAGGTGAAGCTCCCGAGATCATAACTCCATACCCGTAACTTATCAGAAATATTACAACAACCGCCACTATCCCCTTTCCAATTATGCCATACTTCCGCATCTCTACCACCTTCAGCCCGTATAAACGGGGGATATGGATATCAGGCTCTCACAATTATACTGATACTTAAATTTTCACTCCAGATACAACATTTACACAACAATCTACAAACAGTCTTTAATGTTCGTAAATACATTTAAATATGATTATTTGTGATTAATTATCTGCAAAAAAAGGTGATAAAAATGATACGCAAATTTAGGGGAAATCAACGTTCTCCGGGCGATATGCAAAAAGCTGTTGATGATATGTTAGAACTATTTAACAAATTTCATTCAGGAGAAATACCCAACGAAAATTACACGCTTGATGACCTGAAAAAGCTTTGTGAATCGCTGATAGAGGCCCAAGAGACTATGATGGTCAAGGATTGCGATGGTAATGAAATCGAAGTGGGATACTGGTATGTTTCTACAAATCCCAGCATGCCTTCTGATGCCTCTGTGGATTTCCTTTACTTTCCAACATATATCGCCATCTCCATGCTAACCAAATTCATGCAGAGATATCCAGAAATTGCTAAAAGCATCCCGAACTATATGGATACTTTGAAAAAAGGATACCGCGGTGCATCACTTAGAGAACTTAGGGGACACGGCTTTGAAGCATTAGAAGATATGGTCAGAGCGCTTAAGATACTCAATACGGGCGGTGTTATTGAATACTTATCAAAAAATCCTGATTTTTCTCCAGAGCTATTTAATGTGTTAAAATCCATCAAAAAACTCAGTGAATATAAGATAAAGAATGGTACCGAAAAAATTAGCTGGAGCGAACTATCTTTAGAGGAATACAAATGGATCTGTGAAACTCTCAAAACATATTAATATTTTTATTGCCATTATGATATGTGCAGCAAAAGGAAAAAAGACCTTGCGAAAAGCAAAAAGTGTGCAAGCTGATGGGCGGAGAAAAATGTTTTGAGCAGGAAAAAAGATGTTAAAAGTTGTTTCTTATGTCTGCAGGATTTTGGATATTCAAATTTTTGTTTGTGTTTTTTATTATGAGAAATGATGCGAAATTCTATATATTCCCCAGCATATATAATGCTTTTATCCTATCCTTTCTTGGTATAGGTACAATTTTTATTGTTTCTGTTGCGGGCTATTTTTATATTCGCGGAATTTGCAGATGCAGCAATAATCCTCTAATAAAGAAAATTGTAGAAGCAAGAATTCTCTCAAGAGACTTGGTGCTAGGTCTCAAACCCTCCAATATTGGATTGATATTAATATGGAGATGCAAAATCCAAAAAATAAATTGGTTTTCTGTGATTTTTCTTTGCAAAACAGATAAGGAGAAAATTTTAAAGATATGCAAGCGAATAAGAGTTAAAAAAAGAGCATCTTGATCAGATTATTGAGCATATCAATGAACTTGTCAAAGATGAAAATGTGAAAATAACTATCAAGGAAATAGAGAATCCGGATCTCTGCGCAGTGGAAAAACATGCCATTAATATGCAGATAACTATGAGTATAGCAGTCATCAGTATTTTAGTTATAGTTCTTTTGTGCATGGTCTCAATTTTTATCTTCATAATTTCTATCGTGCTGGGATTGGTTGCTGCGATATTCATTACAGGATTGATTGAGATCTGGCTGGATAGGCGAATTGTAGATATACTCAACCAGACAGTGTTCGCAAAAAATCAGGAACAAAATGAATAAAGTTGATTGGATGTGAAACACAGTATGTTTTTCAGAGTATCAGCACTATTGCATCGCCCACATTCAGCACATCCACTTCCTTTTCGTGGTAAACCTTCGTTCTCTGCACCTTGACCATATCCTCAGTTATCTTTATCCCGTTTATCTCCGCCTCTCCTTTCTGAATCTTCTCCCACAGCTCCGCGGGCTCTGCGTTTCTTATATAATTCACAATCTCCTTGGCCCTCTCTCTGAATTTTGGGCCGATGACCGCAAAGTTCGGCTGTATCCCGCACACGATCTCCTTCACATCACCCTCGATTCCCTTCTTAACCTCAACGCCGAATGTTCCCTCGATATCCTCGACATTGCCCTCTACACCATCGACGATTATGCGCTCAATTTTCCTCGATCTATTCTCATTCTTCCAGCGCCTCACCGCTGCTATGATTTCCTTGATCTTCTCGCCTTCGCTCACCGCATACTCATCTACAAACATCGGCTCGGGCCAATCTGTGATGTGCACGCTCTTGGCTCCTTCAAATTTCCTGAAATGCTCCTGATACACATCCTCGGTTATGTGCGGCAGGAACGGCGCGAACATCTTCACTATCCCCAGGAACACCGTGTAAAGAGTGTATTTCGTGCTGGCATCGTTAATGCGGTGCTTCACCATCTCCACATAATGGTCCGCAAAAACATTCCACATGAAATTCTCGATCTCTTTCAGCGCCCTATCGTATCTGTATTGATCCATGAATTCCGTGGCTTTCTTCACCGTTTCAGAGTATCTGGAGATTATCCACCTGTCCATTAATTTCAGTTCGTCGGGCCTGGAAACTCGCTCTTTCACAGCATTGCCAACAAATTTTCCAAGGTTGTAGAGCTTTATCACAACTTTCCGCCCTCTTTTCACATCCTTATAGCGGAACGGCGTATCCTCTCCGGGAGTGCATTTCGCAGCGAAGAATCTCAGCGGGTCAGCGCCGTACTCATCGATGATCTCTAGAGGATCCACCACATTGCCCCACGAAGTATGCATGGGCCTGCCGTCGGGAGCGAGTATGAACCCGTCAATCATGATATCCTCCCACGGCTTCTCCCCGGTCACGGCCTTGCATCTCAATAACGTGTAGAACGCCCAGGTTCGTATTATATCGTGGCTCTGGGGCCTGAGGCTCATGGGATACAGTTTTTTGAACTTCTCCTCATCCCTGCCCCAGAATGTGTTGTAAAGCGGAGATATGGAAGAATCCACCCAGGTATCGAACACATCCTCGCAGCCTTTGAGCGGCTCGCCACACACGGGACATTTATCGTAAGGCGGCGGGTCCACGGTGGGATCCACATGCCTGTCCATCTTGAGCAGCGTCTCAAAATCCGGAGTGAATGCATGCCCGTTCTTGCATTCCCATATCGGGATCGGCGTGGCAAAGTATCTCTGGCGCGATACCACCCAGTCCCATTCCAGCGAATCGATCCAGTCAAATATCCTTCTCTTCATCCATTCAGGATACCAGTTCACCTCGTCAACGGTCCTTCTAACCTCATCTTTCAGAGCAGTTATTTTTATGAACCACTGCTCTTTGTTTATGAGTTCTATGGGCGTGTGACAGCGCCAGCAGACACCCACATTCTGCTCTATCTCCTCCCGTTTCACCAGCAGCCCACTTTTTTCCAGATCCCTCACGATGCTCTCTCTCGCCTCGGATACCGGTAATCCCGCATACTTGCCCGCGAGTTCGGTCATTTTACCCTCGTCGTTTATACCCTCCAGAAACTTGAGGTTGTACTTGTATATCCACTCCAAGTCATCTTTATCACCAACGGAGCAGATCATCACCGCACCCGTGCCGAACTGTGGGTCCACCTTCTCATCGGCAACTATCTTCACCTTCTGGCCGTAGATGGGAACAATTGCAAATTTGCCCACCACATCCCTGTATCGCTCATCATCGGGGTGCACAGCTATCATCTGGCATGTGCACAGCAGTTCGGGTCTCGTGGTGGCGATGACAATCTCCCCACCGTCCTCGAGCGAGAACCGGATATAGTTCAGATAAGTTTTTCTCTTTTGATACTCAATTTCCGCATCCGCGATGGCGGTGCCGCATCGTGGACACCAGTTCACAGGATGCTTGGATTTGTACACCAGCCCCTTCTCAAACATCTTTATAAAAGATAACTGCGTTATGCGCCTGTAATACGGGGCATCAGTCTGGTAATATATGCTCGGATCCATCGCCTCACCGAGGATCTTGAACTGTCTTATCATCTCCCCGATGTTCTGATTCGCAAACTCCTCGCATAGTTTTATGAACTCGTGCCTATCAGTTTCGCGCATTTTTATCCCGTACTTCTTCTCCACATTCACCTCTATGGGCATACCGTTCACATCAAAACACAGCGGGTAAAACACATTATAGCCCCGCATTCGCTTGTATCTCGCAATGAAATCAATATGCGTGTAATGCGTCGCATGCCCAATATGAAGCCGCCCGCTCGCGTATCGCGGAGGCACATCTATGCTGTAAACGGGTTTATCGCTATCAAAATCAAAGCGATAGATCTTCTCTTTCTCCCAGAAATCCTGCCACTTCGCCTCAACGCTCTTGAAATCGTACATAATGTTGGTGAATAAAAGAACATTATAAAAATTTTCATAAATGTCGCTATGAATTCCTATTCTTTAATAGAAGCTCCGCCACCTTGATGAACGCCTCATTCACATTCTCACCGGTTTTGGCGCTGGTTATGTA
>WAOZ01000172.1 GCA_015520975.1 DHVE2 group archaeon
GCATATTGCTTCATGGATCCTGTGCTCCAGTTCATCAAGGCCGAATGGTTTGGTCAGGTAATCAGATGCGCCTTTTTTCATCGCCTCAACAGCCACATTCAGATCCTTTATGCCGGATACAACTATAACCGGAAGGTCTGGATAGAGCGATTTGATGGTTTCAAGAAAATCTATGCCGTCGATGCCTGGAAGCATCAGATCCAGAAGAATCATATCAGGTCTGTATCCCTCCTCCAGATATTTCAGCGCCTGCTCGGCAGTGTATGCGGCTTTGATCTTGAATCCCCTGATTTTCAGGAAATTTTTAATCAGTTCCACAAAGTCTTTATTGTCATCAATCACGAGCATCTCGAAATTGCCGTCCATATCTATAACCGAGCGGTTATTTATTAAATGCTTTTCTAACTGATTCTCTCCGATGATAAAGTCCGAAGATTTTTTTAATGTATTCAGCATTTTAATTCCCGTGAGATATCTGCATCTGTTCGATCCGTGGAGCTTTCCTCTCTGCACATGCCCTAAAAAATATTCCGTTGATCCTTACACTGGTTGTGCACATCGCTGCGTTTACTGTTATATAACTTCATATATTCCTCAACCTTACAATGTTAGACCAAAAAAAGATTTTCTGAGGATGTTTGAGAGGGATATAAAGAAAGCAAAAGAAAAATTACCGGTTTCTATGAGCAACTCATCAGATCCCTATCCACCTATTGAAACTGAGTTGATGTTAACGAGAGGTGCTTTGAGGATACTGAGAACTCACGATTTTCCCGTTTTGATGCTCACGAAATCGGATATGGTGGCAAGGGATAAAGATATCCTTTCACAGATGAGAGCTTATGTGAGCATCACTGTAACCTCTCTGGAACTGGATTATTTGCTCGAGCCCGGTGCGCCTTCCGCGGAAAAAAGGCTATCTGCGATGGAAAAACTTGTGGAGAAAGGTATAAGTGTCGGCGCCAGAATAGACCCGCTGATACCCACCGTCAACGATTCTGAAAGATCGCTGAAGAAACTGGTTATGGAACTTGCAAGTATCGGTGTTTCCCAGATAACTGCATCCACATACAAATCCCGACCGGATAATTTCCGTCGTGTGATAGCTGCGTTTCCCGGGAGCGCGGAGAAATTGAAAGAAATTTATCTGAAACAGGGTGAGATTGTAAGAGGCACGCGGTATGCACCTAGCTCTATGCGATGGAAAATGTTGATAAAGGTCAGGAAACTGGCAGATCGATACGAGATACCGTTTGCGGTTTGCAGGGAAGGATTGGATCTCAATACTGCGCTCACTTGCGACGGAAGCCATCTCGTGACATCGCATAAAAGATATTCAGAGCGATGATGTTAAATTTCATAACGGCATACTCTTTTTTATGAGTTATATAGACTTGGGGTACGATCCGAAAGATAGTGATTTGCTTGTATGGTTCTATGCCGAACCGCCGGAGGGCAAGAATCTGAAATATGCCGCGGATAGAATTGCAGAGGAATCTTCCATAGGCACCTGGACGGACCTGAAAACTCTTTTGCCGGATATATGGAACAAGCTCAGGGCGCGGGTTTATGAGATTGACGAAAATAGCGGAACGGTCAAAATAGCGTATCCGCTGGAACTTTTTGAAATTGAAAATATGCCCGCCATACTTGCAAGTGTGGCCGGAAATGTTTTCGGGATGAAGAGCGTGGAAAATCTTCGTGTTCTTGATATAAGATTGCCCGAGGATATAATAGAAGCCTATCCGGGCCCGAAATACGGGGTGCAGGGAATAAGGGAGATGACCGGCGTTAAAAACCGACCGTTTCTGGGTACAATAATAAAACCAAAACTTGGCTTACCAACGGAGATGCATGCAAAGGTTGCCTATGAAGCATGGGTTGGTGGCCTTGACATAGTTAAAGATGATGAAAACCTGTCTTCGCAGGGATTCAATCCGTTCGAAGATCGCTTGGCCCAAACGCTTGAGATGAAAGACAGAGCAGAGGAGGAAACTGGTGAGAAAAAGATATACCTTGTGAACATCACGGCACCGTACGAGGAAATGATTCGCCGTGCAGAGCTTGTTGAGGAAATGGGAAATGAGTATGTTATGATAGATGTTGTCATTGCGGGATTCTCTGCGGTGCAGAGTTACAGAGAGGAAGATTACAGTATGGCCATACATGCTCACAGAGCCATGCATGCGGCCATTACGAGAAATCCCAAGCACGGGATAACCATGCTTACGCTTGCGAAGATTTACAGGCTGCTTGGAGTGGATAATCTGCACATAGGCACAGCGGTTGGCAAGATGGAGGGCACCGCTCAGGATGTTCGAGGCATCAGAGATGAGATACAGATGAATCCCGTACCTGCCGCGGAGTTCAGATTCGAGCAGAAATGGGGACACATAAAACCGGTGCTTGCCGTGGCATCAGGTGGATTGCATCCCGGACACATACCGGCGGTTGTGGATATACTCGGCAGAGACATTGTCATACAGGCTGGTGGCGGTGTGCACGGGCACCCTGATGGCACACGTGCAGGAGCGAAAGCGATGAGGCAGGCGTTGGAAGCGACAATGGAGGGCATACCTCTGGACGAATATGCGAAAGACCACGAGGAGCTCAGAAAAGCGCTGGAAAAGTTTGTGAAATAATTTTTTCATTTTTTGATGACTGCATAGAATTGAGTTAACAAGATCTCAATCTCATCTTTTTTTGCAAGTGTGTTTAGCCAGTTTTCGGGAATCGCTGAATAACCGTAGTAGAGTCCTGCCAGACCGCCGGTGACTGCACCGATGGTGTCAGTGTCGTGCCCCAGATTCACTCCTTTAAGCACGGCATCCTTGAAATTCGTGGTATTTATGAAACTCCATAGCGATGCTTCCAGTGTATAAACCACATATCCATGAGAGTTTATGTCCTCATTTTTAAGGTTCCATACCTCATTTTCAAGAATTCTTGAAAAATGCTTGAGCTCGCGAGCGAAAATTTCCTCTCTACTGTGGAATTCTTTGATCTCGTCCACTGTGCGGTAATACGCTTCCTTTTTATCCATACCTGCCAGAAGATGCGCTCCGTACTGGACATAGAAATCGCAAGCGATGAGCGAGCGTGGATGTGCGTGCGTTATGCTTGAAATTTCATGAACGATTCTGAATCTTTCATACATATCCATCTTCGCAGTGTAGAAAATCATCGGTGCGATTCTCATAAGTGAGCCGTTGCCGTTATCCATCTCATCTCTGCCTCCAGATTCAGTTGGCGGTACACCTTCCATGAGATTCTCTATGGCGAGGGTGGTAGTTCTTCCTCTATCAAACGCGTATCCATGCGGAGTCCATAACCCGTTTGTGTACCACGCCACGAATTTTTGAGCGATATCGTTCAGGTCGTACCCGTGTATGAGCGAGTCTATGAGGCAAAGCGTGAGAGATGTGTCATCGGACCATGTGCCCGGGGGCTGATTATGCGCACCGTACCCCTCCATATTATCCACCGGAATCTCTTGCAGTTCTTCCCTTGAAGAGAATTCAGCTGGCACACCGAGAGCATCACCCACAGCCACACCAAAAATGGAGCCAAAAAGTCTGTCTTTCAAATCATTCAATTTTACCACCAGCTTTCATTAGATTGGGTGGGATTTAAAGCTTTCTACGAAGTTTTTCTCCTGCTTTGAGACCCATATATATGATATCCGATTTCGTTATGATGCCTTTTATTTCTTTTTCTTTTATCACTATCAGTGCAGGATACTGCTTTAAAAGTTCAATGACCCCATCTATTAGAGTATCCTCTCTTATCACCGGTGGGGGAGAGCTCATTATTTCACTCACAATTGCTTCAGAAATGTGCTTTCCGTATCTATCGTAAGCCTCAATTATATCGCTTTCCGTAATCATTCCTATCAGTGTACCGCTATCATCAACCACTGGAATCTGGCTTATTGCGTAGAGTTTCATTTTTTCTATGACCTTGTCTAGTTTATCGGAGGATTTTGCTATAATGACATTCTCCGTCATCAAATGCTTAACAGTTATGTTTCTCTTTTTGCGCTCGCCCATTTCTAAGGCTTCAAATAATTTACGCGCAATCTCATAGCTGGGCACAAGTCTGCCATTTTCGATTTTCGCTATGGTGGATTGAGACACACCGCTCTTCGAGGCGAGCATTTTCTGTGTCCAGCCTAATTTCTTTCTTCTATCGCGTATGGTGGATAATGGTGGGAGCATAAAACAAAAATGGTGCCGTTCTATTTATTCTTATCGGAATTTTTTTGTCAAAAAATTTGATTAATCGTCCTGCTTATATGAGCGTATGAAAAACGAAAATGATGGAAAATTCTGGAAAATTCTGGCAAAGATGGGTTATATTACCTCGCCTGCGGGTGTATACTATGGCTCTGAGAAGCATAAAGAATATCGTGAATTGCACAATTTGCTGGCTCTCGAAAAGGAGCGCATGCAGAAAGGAAATCTTGGATGGCCTGCGGCGATGTTTTATTCGAAATATGTGAACAATTATTACGAGGCGCATATCGCATTTTGCGCAATTTACATGGGAGAGATGGATATTATGGAAAGCGTAATTGAAGGGATGAAGAGAGACATAAATTATCTTGAAAACACGCTGAAATATTATCTTAATAGGCTTGATGAGCTCAGAGATTGGATCCGTCAGGGAGGAAAGATTGATGCAGTAACAGTTCTTCATAAGTTCAATGTCTATGAAAATGACGACGAGTATCTGGGTGCGCTCACTTACGCTAGAAGATATGTTGAAAATCATTTTGGAAATAAAAGAAAAATGAGGATTGCCGTGCTCATAAGCGAATTTGAAGATGATAAAGCAAACGACGCAATACGCATATTCAATGAGTACCGCGATGAAGCGTTTTCTGCGGTGAAGGATTTCGAAAAAAGTATTGTTGAAATCTGCAGCTATGCTGATATCGATCCCAGGGAACTAATATTGAGAAGCTAAATCTTTTTTGCCATGTACGGTCCGAGTCTTTCGTATCCGAGTTTTCGATAATAATTGCGCACACCCACGCCGCTTATCACCACCACCCGCTCCACATCCCATTCTTCCTTCGCAATACGTTCCGCTTCGGCCATAAGTTTCTTTCCGAGACCGCGATGCTGCCACGCATCTCTCTCTTTTTTACCCACTGGGATCTCTCTGCCAAAAACCTTCACCTCGCGCACTATGGCTGCGTCTATCATCTCGGGACGGTGTGCAAATTCGCTGGGTAATCGTAGCCTGAGAAATGCGGCTATGGAATCGTAGTCTCTGTCCTCAAAGGATAGGAATACCTCTTTTCCATCGGAGGCATCGTAGTCTCTTCTCACAATCTCAAAATTTTCACCGCCTATTCTGCCCACCTCCCTGCATCTTATGCATCTGCATCTGAGCCCTCTGTTTTTCATCTCTCTCTGAACGATCGCACGCAGATCTCCTTTTTTAACGCCTGCCTCAATGAATTTTGCCGGTATGTCTCGCTGGATGCGCTGGATTCGGATCCATGGTGGGACTATTTTTTTGATTTCAATCAAAAGCTCTATCATATCTTCAAGGCTGTAAGGCTCATATTCTCCTTTCTTCCACATTTCGTAAAGCTCCGTGCCTTTTACGACGAGCGTTGGGTATATCTTAAGCATGTCCGGTCTGAATCGCGGGTCTTCGAAGATTTTTTTGAATGCTTTTAAATCCTTATCTGGTGTGCTACCCGGCAGTCCGGGCATCATATGATAGTTTATTTTGAACCCCGCATCCTTGGAGAGCCTCGTTGATATAACGGTATCTTTGACGGTGTGCCCTCTTTTTACCTTTTCCAGAATGTTGTCGTAAACGGTTTGCACGCCTAACTCCACTCTGGTTGCACCCAGATGCAACGCGAAATCTATCTCCTTTTCTGTGAACCAGTCGGGACGTGTTTCCACGGTGAGTCCGATACATCTGTTTTTCGCGTTTTCGTTGATGAGATGTGCTTCTTCAAGGGATTTTGCCTCTATACCGTTCAACGCATCAAAAACCCTTTTTACAAACCATTTCTGATAGCCCTGCGGTCGTGCTGTGAAGGTGCCACCCATTATTATCAGATCGATTTTATCTGTGGGGTGACCTATGGAATTCAGCTGCTCTATTCTGGCTCGGGTTTGAAGATACGGGTCATAACCATGCTGTGCCGCTCTCAATGCGGCAGGCTCGTGGCCGGTGTAGCTCTGTGCTGTGCCGATTTCCGGACCGCCCGGGCAGTACAGGCATTTTCCATGGGGACACGGAAATGGCGAGGTCATCACAGCGACCACGGCCACGCCGCTCAGAGTGCGAGAGGGTTTTTTGGTCAATATGTGTCTGTATTTCTCCTGCAGATCATCGGGTAAATGTCTCATTATATCCGAATTTTTTGGATTGGGAATTCCGTATTTTTTTGAAAGTATGTTTTTCCATCTCTCAAGGTCATCGCGTGTTTTTATTTTCCCATCGCGGAACAGTTCGGTTATTTCAGCATAGAAATCCACGGGTCTCCAAAATCAAGGTCTATTTTAAATTTTTTGTTGCTGTTGTTATTAGAAAAG
>WAOZ01000173.1 GCA_015520975.1 DHVE2 group archaeon
CCATGAGGTGATGAAAATGAAATGGAGATGCAAAATTTGTGGCTATATATACGATCCCGAAAAAGGTGATCCAGACGGGAATATTCCTCCAAATACATCTTTCGAAGACCTACCTGATGACTGGGTCTGTCCAATTTGCGGTGCGTCCAAAGATGATTTCGAACCGACGGGTGATGAATGATGATTCGTAAAATTGAGGAAAATGTCTACAATGTGGGAGCCGTCGATTGGGATCGCGTCATATTCGATGAACTGGTTTCAACGCCGCAGGGAACCACATATAATGCTTATATGGTGATAGGTAAAGAAAAAACAGCACTCATTGATACCGTAGAGCCTGAATTTTACGAGGAACTCAAAAGAAACCTTGATGATCTGGGTATAACAAAAATAGACTATGTGATTTCAAATCATGCCGAGCAGGACCATTCGGGAGCGCTTCCGATGCTTCTTCGTGATTACCCTGAGGCAAAAATAGTTACAAATTCAAAATGCAGGAATATGGAAAAAGCACTTTTGCATATACCCGATGAGAAATTCATAACTGTAAAGGACGGGGATACACTATCTCTTGGAGATCTGACACTTAAATTCGTTTTCACCCCATGGGTGCACTGGCCCGAAACTATGACGACATTTCTTGTGGAAAAAAGAATCGCATTCACATGCGATTTCTTCGGTTCACATGCGGCAACATCGCACACATTCGCAGAACAGTACGATCGCATTTATCACGAAGCGAAGAGATACTACGCAGAGATAATGATGCCATTCAGGCATTTTATAAGAAAGAATATTGAGAAAATAGAGAACCTACATCAACAAATCATCGCTCCAAGCCACGGCCCTGCTTACAGTGATCCAGATTTCATAATAAATGTATATAATGAATGGGCGATGGAAAGCACGAAAAACATGGTGCTGATAGGATATGTGAGCATGCACGGCAGCACCAAAAAGATGGTGGAATACCTGGTTCACGCGCTTCAAAAGACCGGTGTAGAAGTGAGAGTTAGAAACCTTGTAAGCAGCGACATGGGAGAGTTCGCCATGGACCTCGTGGACGCCACGACGGTGCTCATAGCTACGCCGACCGTTCTTTCAGGACCTCATCCCGCTGCGGTTTACACGGCATATCTTATCAACGCCCTGAAGCCAAAAACGCAGATTTTCGGTGTGATTGGCTCATACGGGTGGGGTGGACGCACTGTGAACATTATCAAAAGCATAATTCCAACTTTAAAGGTTAAATTCTTAGAGCCTGTGATGATCGAAGGTGCACCCAAGGATGATGATTTTAAAAAGCTTGATGAACTTGCGAAAATTATAGCCGGTGAGCACAGGGCTCTGGGGGTGATGCAATGAAAGTGGACGATAAGGCCCCGGATTTCTCGCTCCCGGATAGCGAAGGTCATATGCACACCCTTAGTGATTTCAGAGGTAAATGGGTGGTCCTATATTTCTATCCCAGAGACAATACGCCGGGATGCACTCAAGAGGCGCTGGATTTCTCCAATAAACTGAAAGATTTTGAGAATTTGAATGCCGTGGTCATCGGCATAAGTAAAGATTCTCCAAAAAGTCACAAAAAATTCATAGAAAAACATGATTTAAAAGTGCTGCTTTTAAGCGATGAAAGTACTGATGTTATTAAGAAATACGGTGCTTGGGGTAAGAAGAAAAGATACGGGAAAGAGTATTCTGGGACTGTAAGAAGCACATTTCTTATTGATCCTGAAGGAATCGTTAGAAGAATTTGGAAGAATGTAAGGGTCAAAGGGCATGTGGATGATGTGCTCCAAAGTTTGAAAGATTTTGTAGAAAAAGGAGGTGATGAAAAATGAAGAAGATGACAAAAAAATCTCTTGAAGAGGCGTTTGCCGGAGAGAGTATGGCACATATGAAATACCTGATATTTGCAGAGACTGCAGAAAAAGAAGGGAAAAAGAACATAGCAAAACTGTTCAGAGCCATAGCCTATGCGGAGTTCGTTCATGCAAAAAACCATGCAAGAAACCTTGGATATATTGGAGACACGGTAAGCAACCTTGATGCGGCCATCAGTGGAGAAACATTTGAAGTTGAAGAGATGTATCCAGCTTACTTGGCAATAGCCAAATTGCAGAACGAAAAGGGTGCTGAGATGTCATTCAACTACGCCATTGAAGCGGAGAAAATCCATTCAAAGATGTACACTGATGCGAAGAATGCCGCGGAAAAAGGTGAAGATGCCGACATAGAGAATGTGTATGTCTGCCCGATATGCGGATACACCCATATTGGCAAAGAGCCTCCCGAGCGCTGCCCGGTCTGCAATGCTCCCGCAGAGAAATTCGTAAAGTTCTGAGGTGATCAAAATGATTGATAGCGAACTGGAAGAAGCCATAAACAAGCAAATCAACGAAGAAATATACTCCTCATACCTTTACCTTTCGATGTCAGCATACTTTGAAAGCATGGGATTGAAGGGATTTGCGCACTGGATGTATGTCCAGCACAAAGAAGAGATGGACCACGCTATGAAATTCTATCGTTTTCTTGTGGAACGCGGTGGGAAAGTGAAACTCTATGAAATCAAAGAGCCCCCGCATGAATGGAACTCTCCACTTCATGTGTTTGAAGATACCCTGAAACACGAGAGGCATATAACCGAGTGCATCAACAACCTTGCAGATCTGGCGGAGAAGAAAAAAGACCGCGCCATGCTCAGTTTACTGCAGTGGTTCATAGACGAACAGGTTGAAGAGGAAGCAAACGCGGAAGAAATAATACAGATGCTGAAAATGATAGGCGATAAAGGACACGGCATATTGATGATCGACCGCGAACTTGCCAAGAGGGTGTATACCCCATTAGTTGCTGAGCAGAATGGACATTAAAAAAGGAGGTGATGTGAAATGTTAAATATACAGACAGGCGATTGGAAAGGAGAGAAGCATGTACCCGTGATAAATTGGGAGAGAAAAGGAGAAACAGTGGAAGTGGAGGTATCTGTCGGCAAAGAAATTCCACATCCCAACACCGTGGAACACCACATAGCCTGGTTTGAACTATATTTCCTCCCGGAAAACGGAAAGTACCCGATTATGGTAGGTCGAGTTGCATTCACAGCGCACGGAGATCCTTTAACCGAGCCAAAGGCGAAATTCTACCTGAAAACACAGAAGAAGGGTACACTGATTGCACTATCTTACTGCAATCTGCACGGACTGTGGAGTTCAGAGACAAAGCTTGAATGAGAGGTGATTGCATTGATAGACGAGAAAAAAATCCTCGAAGTGATGAAAAACGCAGGCAAACCTTTGAAAACCCAGGAAATAGCGGATATGCTGGGTGTTGACAAAAAGACAGTGGATAAAATAATAAAGAAACTCAAAAAAGAGGGGCTTATTACTAGTCCAAAAAGGTGTTATTATGCACCATCTCAATAAAAAGGAGGTGAATAAAATGGTGGTAATAGGTGAGAAATTTCCAGATGCAGTTGTAAAAACAACCCACGGAACGATGAAACTCCCGGATGATTTTAGCGGAAAATGGTTTGTTCTATTCTCCCATCCGGCAGATTTCACACCAGTATGCACAACAGAGTTTTATGCGATGCAGAAACGGCTAAATGAATTCAAAGAACTTGGCGCGGAGGTCATTGGTCTGAGCGTGGATCAGGTTTTTGCACATCTGAAATGGATGGAGTGGATC
>WAOZ01000174.1 GCA_015520975.1 DHVE2 group archaeon
CATCATTACCGTGCAAAACGGCCTCCACCTCTTCTTCAATTTCTCTCTCCAAACTGTATTCCTGCCTTTTTCTATGGGGCACCATCAATGATACCTCCTGTCAATAAAGATATGAGAAACGAAACATATAAAATTTTCTGAAAGAGTATCATACAAGAATTCAACATCAGAAAACTAAGAAATTTTCTGCTGAAAATTATCCAAAAAATAGATAAACAATCAAAGCGCCTCCGACCACAAATAAAATCGCTGGAAGAATGCGCTTTATCACATGATATATATCTGCCTTGAAATGCTTTGAAGACAGTACGAGACACAGATGAACCGGTGATGTTAGATGTCCAGCGTAGCCAGATGCGTAAGCCAGAGCTATGGCTGGATAACTCATAGGGTACGCAAGAAGCAATGGGAATGTCACCGCGACATACGCAACTGTAACCCCGGTCATCAAACCTGTGAGAAAAGGAAGTAGCATAATAACCACCAGCGGAGGCACACCTGTGGTGTTGAAAAAGATGTAAGAATACTGTATAGCCCCTGTATTCTGAACCACAAATTTCATAAACAGTGCTGCAACAGCAACGCCGAGAAATGTGGGGCGCATGGCGAATTTCAGAGAGCTTTTCATATCCGCATATTTCTTTTTCCATAATAGATGGAAAAGCATAACAGAATCCACCATAAGTAAGGAGTAAAAAAGATCAAGTCCCAGCGCAAGAGTGAGTATCATAACCGCGAGAATCGGCCACGAACTGAAAAGTAACTGCCTGATTTCCCCAGCATCTCTCTTTTTCTTTGTTTTAATGTTCTTTTTATGCATAATGGGCAGATACACAAAGAGCACACCCCCTATTATCGCCAGAACCGTCAGAAAAAACATGTGCACCACGAAATCCTGAATGCTTTTGTTGAATGTTTCCGCCGCCAGAATTACACCCGTGTAAAGTGGCCAGGAATATTCCCATAGATGTCTGAACCAGTAGTTAAGAGATGTTGACTCCACAGAAGTGAGTTTAAGTTCCTTGGTCATAGGATCAACAAGTCTTGCGGATACATATGCCCCCCCAGGCATGGGAAGCAATCCGACGAATGCGGAGATGGATATCATCGAAAGGCCCACCGAACCGGCCATATTTTTAACAGCATTCACCATACCTTCCAGATATCCTTCTTTTTCCATCAATGCCACTATCAGCAACGATAGAAAAATGATGGCTATAATTCGCCAGAAATCAAACCACGAAAGTATGCTAGAAATGAGAGATTTATAATCAACACCAAGAACCGCAATTAGAAAAAATGCACCGATGAATATAGATAAAGCAATATTGACCTTGAATCGAGGAAGCGCAATTATGATGGCTATTGAAACGAGTACTGCTATGAATCCCATGGTGGCATCCATAGCATTCGCAATACAGTTGGAGTATTTAATGATTGCACAATAATGCAAAAACAAAAAATAGTAGAGGTATGCCAGAAGGGATGGGACGCCTTCTTGCAATATTTATAATGCAAATTATGCTTATAAATTTTTTGCAAAAAATTTAAATACCATGATGTGATATAACTACTAGTGAACCAAAAGTTAACAACAAGGAGGTGATTAAAGTGGTATGGAGAAGAAAGAGAAGGGAAGGTGATGAGGATAGATACAATGACTGGAGAGATCCATTCTTTGACGATTTCTTCGGCTGGGATATCGAAAAAGAATTCAGACGAATGGAGGAGTGGATGAACAGAATTATGAGAGAATTTCACGGTAAAGGAGAGATCAAAGGACCGTATGTTTACGGGTTCAGTATGAGAATCGGTCCCGATGGAAAACCACAGATTCAGGAATTCGGCAATGTTCCACGAAGATTCGGTATTAAGGAAGAAGATTTCGGTGAATATAGGGAACCTCTTGTGGATGTCATAGAGAACGATACCACCGTGAGTATAACCGCAGAGATGCCTGGTGTTAACAAAGAAGACATTGATCTGGATCTTGATGAGGAAAATGATATACTCACCATAAAAGTGGATACTCCTGAGAGAAAATACTACAAAGAGATACAGCTACCATGCAAGGTTAAGCCGGATTCCGTAAAAGCCACCTACAAGAACGGAATACTTGATGTGGTATTCGAAAGAGTCGAGCCCAGAAAGAGAAAGGGAAAGAAAATCAAAGTAGAGTGAAGGGACTATGAACGAGATAGATGCAGTGCTGATGGCCATCGAAAACCAAACACGCCGCGAAATACTGAAAAGATTAGCAGAGGGAAGACAGTATGCCCTGCAACTTGCCAAAGAGCTCAAAGTATCACAGCAGGCAGTGGTAAAACATCTCAAAGCTCTGGAAAATGCAAATCTTATTAAGAACACGGGCACAGAGAAAAGCGATATGGGACCTCCGCGGAAGATCTACGAAGTCAATAAATCATTATCTGTGGTGATAGACATCGGACCGGGTATATTCCAGATCAGAGAATACAACCTGGACGACATTGACGATTCAGTGGATATAAAATGTAATGATTTCGGCGAAATGCTGGAAAAGATAGAGAGAGAAATTATAGCGCTGGAAAAGAAACGCGCGCAACTTCTCAAACTCAAGGAAAAAATAGTGTGTGAACTGCTGAACACCGAATTATGAAGGAAGTTCAAGCTCTTCCTCTCTCTCTTCGCTCTCCTCTCTTTTTTCCATCTCAACGGACTCTGTTTTTCGATCCCATTTATGCTCGGACACAACCAGCGAATCAACAATGCGTTCGGTATATCTCTGTCTCGGATCTCCCTCCGTGCTCAACCCGGCGATTATATCGGCGATGAAAAGTATAAAATTCAACTTGGTTGCATTTCTAGCGATGCACTGATAGCCCCTTAAATCACCAATAAAAGCAACAGATTTTATTTTGAAAAGGTATTTTCCCACTGTTTTGCCTCCAACGCAATCTAAAACGGAAGAGTACACAAACCATATTGGACCCTGAAGAAGAAATAATATTGAGATCCAGTCAAAATGAATGAGATATAAACCTATGAAGACGGCAAGTGCGAGCGTGATTCCGAAATCCACAGCATCGGCACCTATACGCTTTAACCATAATGTTTTCAGTGCTTTATCGTACTCCATTATGTCAAAACCGGTCTCCATGAAAAGGCTTAATGCATTGGGGAAAATAAGGATTTCCATTTTTCACAGAGACTGTTCCTCACAAACTTTCAAAAAAATAAAAAAGATTATTTTTTGTAAGATGGTATTCGTTCGAGAAGCATTCCCTCTATCTTCAACGGGCGCAGCATTTTCGCAACTCTCACTGCCTCTTCCAATTTGGCTTTGGAATCGGCATAGATTGTATAGAGCACCTCTCCTCTGTCCACCTTTTCGCTCTTCTTTTTGTTGAGTATAATTCCAGCACCTTTATCTCTCGGTGCTCCTGCGGCCCTCGCTATCTTCACAATCGCTTTGTTGGATAGAATCGAAATGTAGCCCTCTTCCGGCGAATGTATCTCCGCATGATACTTGCCTATGGGCACTTCATCGCTTTTCTCTATACCACGAGAACCCTGTGCATTTATTATTTCTAGAAATTTGTCCCTCGCTTTTCCGCTTTTCAGTATGTCTTTCGCAAGCTCCTTTCCTTCACCGCGCTCTGCTACACCACCCAATTCGAGCAACATTCCTGCTATATCCGTGGCCTTCTCTATTAAGGATGTGCTGACAGGCTTGCCCTCCAGTGCCATCATCGCTTCCCGTGCTTCAACCGCAGGTCCTATAGCTCTGCCCACCGGCTGACCTCCGTATGTAACAGCCGCTTCCACAGTTATTCCAAGTCTCTCACCGAGATTTATGAAATCCATAGCGTATTTGCGGGCGGTTTTTTCATCTGGAACCTTGGTTTCAGGTCCCATGGGTATGTCAAGCACGAGAAAATCCGCGCCGACTGCTTTCTTTTTCGCCATCACACTGGCTAGAACCTGTGAATGCGGATCTATGCCCAAGGGATACTCAACACGGACTATCTTATCATCCGCGGGTGCCAAATTCACCGCACCGCCCCATGCAAGTGTGGCCCCCACCTCATCCACGATTCTTTTTATATCAGTAATATTCAGATCCACACGCGTGAGAACCTCCATCAGATCCGCGGTGCCAGCCGCACTGCTTATCGCCCTTGAAGATGTTTTGGGGACCTTCAATCCGGCGGCAGCTGCTATTGGCACGGCAATCGGCGCATACTTGTTGCCCGGCACACCGCCTATGCTGTGAACATCAAACACGGTGTACTCAAAATCTATGGTTTCCCCTGTATCAACCATAGCAGAAGTCATCCATTCAGTTTCATCCATATCCATACCACGGATGTATATCGCCGTTACATAGGATGCAAGTTCGATCACAGAAAGATTGTCCTCTACAATATCCTTTATTATCGCGTAAATCTCATCTTTCGTCAGTTTTTCGCCGCCGATTTTTTTCTTTATGTAATCCACGCTCAGTGGTCGCATGGTTGGCGTGATACGCACTTTATCTCCGTTTTTTACACCCATCTTTTCGCTGATTTCGACGAACATCCCAACCTCTCCGCGTTTTATCATGCTCTGAGAGAGGTTCACTATTGCGGTCACTGTAAAGCCCTTTTTGCTGACCTTCGCACGATCCTGCGGGTGCAGTCCCAGCTCCTTTGCATCTTCTTCGTTGAGAATTATCTCGAAGCCACCTGCTTCAAGGTCTATTCTTCGAACTTTCAGCTCCAAAATTCATCACCTCCTTTATTATTTCATACGCCAGATACGGGGATATCACCCCTTTTTCGGTTACTATCGCATCTATATAC
>WAOZ01000175.1 GCA_015520975.1 DHVE2 group archaeon
GAAAATATTTGTATAACCTCTCACTGGTTGTTAATGTGCTTGAGAGGTACCTCAGAGAGTACGGTCTTTCATCGGACAAAATAAAAACCCTATGTGATTATTTTCCAAATGTAGGGGATTTTATATCTTCTGAAAGCTATCAGATTGCCGCTGTAGCCGGCATAAGTATAGATGAGGCTGGAAAAATAAAAGATTTCGTTAAAAGTAAAACTGCAAAGAAAGGTATTGGCAAAGATTTTCTTCATAGATGGGGAAAAACCGTTGCGGAGGAGAACCTCAGAAAAACTTACGAGGAGTATGAAAAACTCACAAAACTCTATCCCAGATCTCCAACCGTATGGCAGATTAAGGGAGAGCTCCTGGAAAAGATGGGAAAATATTCCGATGCGAAAAATGCGTACCGCAAAGCATATCAACTATATCTTCAAAAAGGTCAGATCCCACCCGCAGAAGTTGAAGAAAAATTGAAAGGAAAAACTTACAAATTCAAAGTAAACGGTAACGGATTTGGGCTTATAAATGGACTGGGCTTATCCAACGGCATAGGTTCGGTGAACGGATACAAAAACGGATTTAAAAACGGAATAATCAACGGTGGAGGACTCGTGAACGGTGCATCTGATGTTCCGCCATCTCAAAGAAAGAGAAGACGCGGTGGACCGAGCATAACAAGGTTTTTCATTACAATGGGTCTGGTTGCGCTCATTTTATTTGCACCTCTTCTTGGACTGTTCCTGTTTCAAGAGCATACGGTTTTCAGAGTGGATGGCAACTTTGGGGAATGGAAAGATGTCAAGGCGTATTACGATGCCTATGAAGATACGCGCGCACCCATAGATATAAAACTCCTCAAGTTCCATCTTGAAGAACAGCGCCTGTTCTTTTTCATCGAATTTTCGAAGGGAATGTTCTCCAACGCCAGCGGTATATACATTTTCCTCGATGTAGATATGTCCTCAAAAACAGGATATCTTGTAGACGGTATAGGCGCTGAATACATGGTGGAAATATACGGATGGAACAATACAATACACGGCAAAAATCTATACTTTTTCAACTCCACAGACCAAAATGAATTTTCGGGATTCAAATATATGACATCCATCCCGGCCATATTTGAAAACGATAAAATTGAAGGAGAGATTCCCGTAAAGATATACAATTTCAGAGCGGTTGCAGTGTCCACCAATTACGCGGGAAGCGAGGATATCGCAGGATGTCCGAAGTATGGTCCCGGAGATGCTCTGATTGTTGAGAGAAATGAAACGGGCACTCTTCCCATCGGAATATCCTCTTCCGTTTTGAAAATGCAGATTTACACTTACGGCAGAAAAATTTTGATCAACAACATAACCTTCGGATTCGAAGGCACAGCAAATCCGATGGAGATAACAAGAATTGCGCTTTACGCAGATAACGGAGATGGTGTGTTTATTGAAAGAGATGACAGGTACATAACCTCGGACTGGAGATACAATACAAACGGAGACATATATTTCCCTGATCTCTCCTTAAGTACTAAAAACGCCACATTATTCCTGGTGATCACTCCTTCCGCACAGTATCTAAATCAGAAGACGATAATGTTCTACATAAAATCCGTAAACGCTTCCATACCAATTTATGTCCAGAATGAAATTGAAGAAGCATTGTACATCGGCTCCATTCCGCAGGCTCCAATCATAGATGGTTCGTTCGATGACTGGAAAATAAAGAAATCGGATTCTGCGGGGGATGTTCGCTCACCGAGCGGTGCTATAGAATATATGCAGGATCCGAATATAGATATTGTATCGTATTCGGCGTATTATGAATCATCCGCACTATTTTACATTGCGATCAGAGGAGAAATCCTCGGGGGACAGGATTCGCCTGTGGTAAGAATGCCCACTTTACCTGACAGTGACCACGACGGTGTGCCGGACGAGTTTGATCCGTACCCGCACGATTTCAACAACGACGGCATCCCGGACAACGAGAGTTATGTGGTTGTGGACGGGAAAAAGTTGCCGGATGTGGACGGAGATGGCATACCGGACTATCCATACGGCCCCGATATGTGGCTCAACACAACCATACCCTCCTGGTTCCCCAAACCCTACGCCGGGCGCACAGTGCACAGATACATAGGCCCGGTGCCGATAAAGAAAATATACGGCATGGATACACTCCGCATATATATGAACACAGATAACAACGCATCCACAGGCTTTTCACTGCCGCAGTACAGAATCGGCGCTGATTACATGGTTGAGATTTACGGCAGAGACGGATATGCGGAAAATGCTTCTCTTTACAGATACGAATCAGGGACATGGGTGTTTGTGAGACATATAAAATACGCCAGCGGCTATCATGAGATTGAACTGGATTCATCCGTTAATTCAACAACTGTAAATTCCGTGATAGTGCTATCCGACTGGGATGGGGACTGGGATATGAGCGATTCTCCGTTTTATGTGGGTGAGCCGCAAACAAGAGCTGTGCAGCAGTACAAGCAACTTCACCTTCATTACAACGCCAACACAGAGGATCTGTATATGAACACCACTGCAGGCAACAATTCATATTACGCCCAGATATATCCTGGATATACTCTTAGCTGGGTTCAGGAGCCCCCATTTGTAAAGGAATTCAACATTTCCGGATATCCCATGGTGAGACTCTACCTTGAACCTAACATATTCGTGTGGGGGCCTTTCAGATTCATACCCGGCATGAATGTCACCCTTTGGGTATACAATGCCTCCACAGGATATCGATTGATAGGTTACGATTACAATCCAGACATATCCACAGCGGGATGGTATAATTTCACGATTTCCAACACCACGACGATAAAGCCGAATGAAAGTATAGTGGTAAATCTGACAGTGAGCGGATTCAGAAGCTCCATAAATGTGTATTTCAACAACACCACCTATGACTCTCTTATCAATATTCCGACGGATACTTATGTGCATGTGGACTGGATTAAAAGTTACAATTCATCGGGAGAGACATACCTGTTCCAATCTGGAGAAAATATAACTATAGAAGCCGAAGTTTCCGATCCATTTGGAAGTTACGATGTTGCAGGTGCAAATATAACCATAATGTATCCCAACGGTACTTTATGGATTGAAAACCAAAGTATGAGTATGGAAAGCAGCACAAATGTCTATAATATATACTCTGCAAATTTCTCGTTGCCGGTAACTCCAGGAGTTTACACGGTTATAGTGTACGGCATCGAAAGCAACGGTGTGGTTTCTTCGGCTACATATAACTTCATCATCAGAAGCGAGGAAGGAGTGGCTCTTTATCCTGATCAAACCATTACTTCGCGCTCGGGAGAGAATGCCAGCGCCAATTTCACGCTTATCAACATAGGAAACATACCGGGAATTTTCAACATCACGGCAACAAAGCCCACAGCCGCGTTTCCGTTTTATCTGTACATTAACGGATCTCTTGCCGCGTACGATTCTGACGGAGACGGACTCTGGGATTGGGTTAACGCTTCCTGGGCATCGAACGGCACTGTGCAAGTGCATTTAGATGCTCTTCACTGGGTCACAATTACCGTGATAAAATCCGTTCCCGTGGGAAGCGAGGGCAAATCCGATGTCACCAATTTCAATGCCACTCTGAGCGATAATTCAAGCGTTTACGATATTGCAAAGCTGCGTATAAATGTGCCTTATCCATCTGTGAATAAGGTGCTTTATCTGAACGGTACAAACTCCCTCGCTGTGAAATACGGAGGAAATACCTCTCAGATTACGCTTTACAGCGGAGATACATATTCATGGACATTCCCTCAACTCTACTATTCGGTGAACATAACCAGTTATATACTGGCGCATCTGTACATAGATGCCGTCGCCTCACCCTGGAGCGGTGTGGCTATAAAAGCATCGCTTTACTACGATACAACGCTGATTGGCTACGATGAAATAATAGGCTCCGGTGCGAGATGGTACAATTTCACGATCGTGCCCTCGGTCTCCATTATACCGGCGGGTGCCTCTATAACACTTACGGTGAGCATTCTGGGTGCAGGGGCATCCGCCACTTTCTATTACAACTCGTCTCAGTATCCGTCAAACATATCCATACCAACAACGGATTACATAAAGATTAGAAATATTGCACTCTACAACGATTCTGGTGCACAGACCACTAATTTCTCTGCTGGAGAGAATGTGACCGTACGAACTCTCATAACCTCACCATTCGGGTTGAAGGATATAGGTCCGGCATATCTCAATATAACGGCACCTGACGGATCCGCGGCTCTTGACTCACAGATTATGAGCCTCTATTCGGCATCAGGCGGTGCCAAGATATACACATACACCTATCATCTGAACACCAGCGCGTTATCCGGATACTGGACCGTCAGAATCGATTCACATGACGACCCTGTGATCTATGTGAACGCCACAACCCAGTTTTTCGTGCCCTGGAATGTCACGATTTATCCTGATCACAACATAACCATCAATTATTCGTCCAGTTCGCAGAACATATCCTTCCAGCACACGATAGTGAACACCGGGCTTGGAGCAAATGTTTTTGAGATTAAAGCTACCTCAACAGCAGGCTATGAGGTGAAACTATACATAGGCAATTCTCTGGCCGCAATAGACTACAACGGAGACGGCGTGTGGGACTGGGTAAACGCCTCGGATGATTTTGACGGTGATGGCGTGCCGGACACTGGATTGTTGCTCCCTGGCGAGTCGGTGAATATAACTTTAGTAATAACAGTACCTGCAAATGCGACCACAAATGATTCTGTTAGCGTTAATGTGTATTCATTCCTCTCTCAATCAATAAGCGATACCGCTTACGATGAGATAAATATAGTACCCGAGTTTCAGAACATAGGAGCGGTTGCGGGAATAATTTTCATTATTGGTGTAGGAATAAAAAGAAGAAGGAGATTTATTCTCTCCTCATCTCAATCTCAATAGAGGAGACGTTTGTCTCACCTTTATCGCTCTGCAGGGTTTCTGTGCCAATGGTTATGTTCCCATATTTCAGGGTTGGCACAAACCTGTTGCGCACGATCTCCGCGACATCGACTGCCTTGCTTATTGCTTTGCCTCTTGCCTTCAACACGACGCTGTTCGCGCCGCTGTTAAACTGGGTCACTACTGCAAGCACATAGTTCATGGTCGGTTTTTTTCCAACGAATACAACGTTTTCCTCTGCCATTTTTCATCGCCTCCTTTTTGTTGTTTGGGCAATTGTTGTATTGTGTTTCCGTATTTATACCTTACTCCTATCTTCCCTTGAATGCGCATCCGAGACATCGTCATCGACTCACTCTTCATCCACTTCACTCTCAGACTGATTTTTTCTCTCCCTGTACTTAGCCCACAGATACAGGAATGTTGGCAGAATGAACACCGATAACAGGAAACTGTAAAGTATAGATAATCCTGCTATTTCACCAAACTGCTTTATTGGATCCATTGTCGAGAGTATAAGCGTGCCGAAAGCGGCCATCGTGGTGGTGGATGCGCCGAATATAGAAGTCCCTGTATGCCGCAGCGTTTTTCGTATGGCATCCTCCACACTGCTCTCCCTGTCCCTGTCCTCAAGGAATCTATGTGTTATGTGGATCGCATATGTTATACCGAGCCCTATAGTCAGCGAAGTATCCGTGATCGTCATAGCATTAAAATTTATGCCAAGTGCAAACATGGTGCCCATAATCCATATGAAAGCCAGAGTCACCGGAAGCGAGGTTATTATACCGAGCACGATGCTGCGCTTCTGATAGAAGAATATCGCCGTAAGCAGAATGTATGAGACTGCTATTGTTATTATAACCGAGTTCCATTCGGATTCCTTGAGAGATTCCATAATGTGGTATGTCAGCACTCCAGCGCCCGTGGGTATCGCCTGCAATCCAGCATCTTTCAGCGGCTTTGCATCAGCCTGCAACTGCTCATAAATCACTTTATTTTCAGAATCGGTACTGGCTGTGCTGGGCACCACTATGAGCATGGCATCGTAAGTATCCCCTCTCTTATGAAGCACATATCGAGCTTCATCGGTGTGAGCATAAAGCCAGTTGTAAATCTCCGTTATATTCCTGTCAGGCAATCCGTCTCCGTTTGTATCGCTGTCCACGACCATCTGATAGAAAGTGGTGTTTTTCTCCTTCCACTCATTTATAAGGGTGGTGATGCTCTGGCATTTCGAGTACTGAACATACTCATCATCTTTGATGTTATCCATCGTGCGTTTAACCGCCAAGAGCGTCTCCGACGATGTGAGATTGCCCTTTATGAGAATGTAGTTGTTGTTCATACCTGTGTTGTTGAAATTATCGGACATAAACTGAATCGTATCTGCAACCGCCATATCGTGTGGTATGAAATCGTTCATATTGAAGCCCGTTTGAAGCTGCATCGCTCCGTAGGCAGAAATTATCGTTATTATTAGAACCACAGTGATCACACCTTTCCAGTGATGCTCTGCGCCCACGGCACCGAGCGCCATGAACTTGTTGATCGCAACGACCCCAGAACCCTCTCTCTTTTTCTCCTTTTTAATTTTCAGAGTACCCTTTTTCTCGCGTCTGCCATCTATGAGGATCTTCACCGCGGGTACAAAGGTGGTGAAAATTATGAATGCTGCTATTATTCCCACCGCATTCATTATGCCGAAACTGTAAATAGGAGGGAGCGGGGAGGATACATTGGATAGAAACGCCACCACAGTGGTTATTGTCGCGAGTATGAGCGCCATACCCAGATGGGTGATCATCTCTTTCATAGAGGTTTTAACATCCTTGCCTTTTCTCAGTTCTTCGCGGTATCTCAGTATCGAGTGTATGCCGTAATCAATACCCAAGCCGACAATCAGTATGGCAACGGTGGTATCGATCTGGTTGAATGTATAACCCATCATAACTCCGAAGCCGTATGCCCACATTATCGCCATGCCTATGCCCAGCAATCCAAGAGCGGTATCAATAGGACTTCTCAAAGTTATGGCGAGTATTATTATAACCAGAAGAATGGATATGGGTAGCAGCACACCCATCGTCTCCTTGCTTCCCACATCACCGGCCTTTGCGATGTAAGTCAGCGACATAACTCTTATGCTCGAATGCGGAGAATTCTCTTTGACTATGGTTTCAATGGTACTCTCAACATCGTAGATTCTGTTCATGTGCTCCGAAGAGCTCTCTCCGGGTAACCATGTGGAATTGATCATTACCAGCATCATAGCCGCTTTTGCATACGCGCCGTCAAAATCTTTTGAAAACATCGTCGGCAGGCTCTCCTGCATATTTTTTATGCCATAATAGAGGTTCGTGAGCATCGGCAGATTCTTTTTAAACTCGTCCATTCCCGAAACGGCCTGAGTGAGGTTGGTAGTGATGTTGGAATACATTGCAATTGAGTTTTTCACACTTTCATTGGAAGTGGTATTGTACACAAACCATGTGCCGTTGAGAATATCATTCATCAGCGCCAGAATGTTATTCATATCCGATCCGGTTGTGTTCAGGACAGTTAGCGTGGTATTGACCGTGCTGTTGAGCGATGACGGATTATAGGTCTGTATTTTATTTATTGTTGAGACTATATCCTCGTTGCTCATATTTTCAAGATAGTTCAGTTTCTCCGAAGGACACATATCCGGGTTAAATGATATGTTTTCTGGCGCGTTCATACCGCTGAAATTCATATCAAATGATGGCGGTGAGTTCATAAGCGCAGTCTCGCGTAAAAACATGTCCTGAAGCGCTTCTTTATAGGTATCAGCCACGGGCTGTGAAAATCCATCTTTGAGAGCGTAGAATAATCCAAACATATCGGTGCCACCGCTTGCGGATGCGTTCGCATTCATCATCGCAGTTTCAGAGTTGTAAATGTTCACGGTGGCCGTTCCAACAGGTGGCGCTGAAGTTCTTAGGACATAATCCAAGTCCATAAGAGCGTTATTGAACCACTGTACAAACGGTGTGTTTAAAGCATTCATCGCGTTTCTTATCTCTGCGAGCGTCTCTTGCATCTGATGATTCGTGCTGTTCAGCATATTTTTCAGATATTCTATCTCACCTGTGGTGTTTGATACGGTGTTGTTAGTGAGTATTTTGTACTTTATATCGGTGAGAGTGTAATTAACACCGACGCTTCCGTAATAGGAATTTATGTACCCTTCACAGCCCTGCTGCGTGGCATTCGCTTCGTACATCGTATCGTAAAACAGGTTTTCTTCCATTAACCACTCGTTTAGGGTTTGGTTGAAAATCAGCAGCATATCTCTCCAGTCGCCCGTGGAATACTTCAGCATCTGTGTTGTGTTTTCCCTGACGCTCTGTATATCCCAGTATGTCAAATTCCCGGCATTGAAATGCTCCATAAACACGCCCAGTGATTTATTATACGACTCGTAAAGCGGCAGCAATTGAGCCATAGAATTTATCTTCGTTGTCATCTGTGATATTGTTTGATTCAGTATCGCAATAGCCGTGGAGTTGTTTCCTGTGAGAACATTGTATTCCGTGGCGTTGAGCGCGTTCATAAGCTCCTCGTTGCCGTATATACCCTGAGAGAGTGTGTAATTGGTGTAATTCAGAGAGTAAAATGTGAAATTATTTGCCATAATGAAATAGCGAACTGCGATCTCTTTCTGAGATAAATTAAGCGTGGTTGAATTCATATCAGCATTAAAATAATCAAGAAGCGGGTTCTTTTGCGCCGTTGAATTTGCCGTTATCTGGGGCGGTGTGAGCAAAGTGAGAACCTTACTTTTTATGTCAAAATTTTTCCCTTCAATCATAACCAGCGTGAGATTTTGCATAATGGAAATCACATTGGGTGGCATAGTCATATTCTCAGTATGCGGCATAAACAGCAAGAGCACCACTGTGCGGGCATCATCTCTCATAGAGGTAGCATTGCCGTAAATAACTATGTAATCCGATAAAACTGCGCTTATATTTTCAAGCGGCGTGCGCATTTCCGTGAAATTCAATTTCAGCATTTGAGAGGTTATGTTCTCGAGCGTGATATTCATTTTTTCAGTGAATTCTATCGTGTAGTTTCCGAGCACCACAATATCGGCAGGCGAAAATATACTGTTTGTCGGGTTATCAGGAGTTTTGAGATGAGATACAACCTTATCATTACCAACAAGAGCCTCTTCAGCCCGAAGCATATCTTCAAGAGTGGATTTATCAATGGTGTTATTTGATATGTAAATAACCTGCATAATTTCGGTATTTCCGAATTTATCATCTATTTCTTTCTGCGCATTCGCGATCTCATCGTTTGGCATGAAGCTTTTTATATCCGTGGTCATCTCCATCTGAGATGCGTAGTACCCGAAAATACCAGAAATTAGCAGTATCACAATTATTACGGCAAGCGGACGTTTTG
>WAOZ01000176.1 GCA_015520975.1 DHVE2 group archaeon
TGTCGTCTCTCCCTATCCTGGCGGTGCAGCAGCTGCCAAGGGTGGGGCTGTACGCCCATTAAAAGGGATCGTGAGATGGGTTCACTACGTCGCGAGACAGTAGGGTTGCTTTTCCGTGGGAGTGTTCGGCGCCTGAGGGGAAGGGGCCTCTAGTACGAGAGGAACGGGGCCCCGCGGCCTCTAGTCTACCGGTTGTCTGGCAAGGCATTGCCGGGCAGCCACGCCGTGTACCGATAAGTGCTGAAAGCATCTAAGCACGAAGCGGTCCCCGAAACGAGGCGCCGTTGAGGGCACCCCTAAAAGAGGGGTTTGATAGAGCCCGGGTGTAAGCACCGAGCCCTTCGGGGCGAGGTGTTCAGCCTGTGGGTTACTAACGCCCGAAGCTACCTTCCAGTTCATGCTAAAGGAACGCGTATGCCTGGCCCCAGTTAATTTCAAAAACCTTTATTTTTTGCAAAACATAACCCGAAGTGTGGTGTACGGATTCAAGGTTCCAAAAAATGAGGCGGAAAAAGTCAGAAAAAAACTGGTAAAATCAGGTCTTCTAGATGATGAATGGTACATTGAAGCGAGGGACGATTATATTATCTTCCCGTTAAAAAAGAAAATTGATGGTGCGGAGGAATTTGATTTGAAACCAAGAACTAAAAAAATATCCCCATACAGAAAAGTAATCAGAATGGTCGGAAAGGATCTTGCCTCTTTTGTGCCCAAAAAATGGGAGAAGATAGGTGATGTAATTTTGCTTCCCAATTTCAATTCTCCGAATGACGAAAAAATCGCCGAGGCTTTTGCTAAAGTGCTAAAAGCCAAAACCGTGGTTAGATACAAAGGTGTCCAGGGCGAGTTTAGAACACCGATCATAGAGGTCCTTTACGGCAATGATACAGAAACAGTCCATATCGAAAACGGAATAAAGTATATGCTGGATGTGTCAAAATTGATGTTTTCGTCAGGGAACATAGATGAGAGGATCAGAATGGGAACCATTGATATGAAAAACGAAACTGTGGTTGACATGTTTGCGGGTATCGGATATTTCTCTCTTCCGATTGCCATTTACGCAGGTGCGAAAAAGGTCTATGCCTGCGAAAAGAACCCTGTTGCGTTCTACTATCTGCTTAAAAACATCAGTTTGAATCGCGTTAAAAACATAATCCCGCTATTCGGAGATAACAGAAAAACTGTTCCACTTGGGGTGGCAGATCGAGTGGTTCTAGGATACATTGATACGCACCCATTTCTGGAACTCGGATTTAAAGTTTTGAAACCGCAAGGTGGCTGGCTCCACTATCACGACACTTTCACCACAGAAGAAATCCGAAATAATGCTCCATCCTCAATTGTTAAAGAATGCGCATTCAAACTGGGATTTCTGGTGGAAGATATTTCAACGCGCATAATAAAATCATATGCGCCGCACATCTGGCACGCGGTTGTTGATGTGAAAGTCATACGGAAATCATCGCAAAAAATTAAGTAAGTTTGGAGATTAAGGGATATATATGGATGAGAATTTTTTCATAGCATCTCTAATCGGGTTCATCCCTTCTTTCGGAATACTGTATTTCGTATGGGGAAAACTTGAAGGCGCCTTCGGCGAGAAGAGCTTATTCAAGAATTATATAAGCGGCTGGATCTCCGGGCTATTCATCGCTATCTTCTTCCTTATTTTAAAAGCTTCATCCATGGAATACCTCGATTTGAGTCTGTTTTCAATTTTGCTGTTTGCAATGTTCACTGAGATGTTCAAATACATGTACCTTATGCATTTTGCAAGGAAGATTAAAAGAGAGCTTTCATACTACGGATTTGCCTTGGGGCTCGGCATAGGCGCAATATGGCTTGTGGCCATGATGTATCAGTACATCACATACATCGGCGATGCGTCCATTCCATCATGGCTGGTGGATATTTGCTTTCTGGGTTTCTCACTATCTCTCTCGGCCATCCACGCTTCCACGGGCGCTTTAATCGGTTATGGAATATACAAAAAAGATCCTGAAAAATATCTGCTCATGGCTATGGGCATTCAGGCCATTTTTAACCTCTCACTTCTTCCGTTTTTCTGGAATTTGCCCGCATATTTTTATATAGTATCATTGCCATACTCACTGGTTATACTTCATCAAAAGATATATAAAGGAGCATTGATAAAATCCGCGCCCAAAGAGGTGAGAATAAGATGGATAAAAGAAAGAAAAAACTCGTGAAAAAACTTATCGCGCTGGGCGTTTTTTTCGTAATAATATTGATGCTTCTCCCCACATTAACATCTCTCGTTGAGAATCCTCCTGCAATGGCTTACATAAGACTCCCAGAAAAGTACATATTCGAATTTGAAAGAACCATAACGATTTCTGCAATAGGCACATATACCCTGAACATAACGATTCCACAAAACAATACTTTTCAAAAGGTGTATGTCACCGATTTATCCGCAATCCCAAAAACAGTGAACAAAGATTACAACCGAACTTGGTGGAGCTACACTTCATCGGGCAGCGCAACTGTAACACTGCGGTATTCAGGAGAGACATATCTGAAAGTATGGGACATATCTGATTCGCTGGATGTGGATGCCATTCCTCAAAATTTAAAAATCCAGTACGACCACTCCGAGTACATCCTTGATGGCAACGGCGATAAAATCTGGGTTATACAGCCAGATCTGTTCAAAAA
>WAOZ01000177.1 GCA_015520975.1 DHVE2 group archaeon
ATTGAATATGAGTAATAGGTATTTAAGAATATCTTTGCCTTGTTGTGCATTATTTTTACCATAAATGTTTTGCTGCATCATCCAATACGAATTTTGGTCGACCGAGAACCTTAAATATTATGTTTTCTGTGTATACAGGCATGAAACCCATAAAAGAAGTTGCTGAAATGATAGGGCTCACAAATCTTATTCCGTGTGGTACAAAAAAAGCAAAAATCCATTTTGAAGATATATGGAAAAGAGAGCGACGCGGAAAACTTGTTCTTGTGACCTCAATAAATCCGACGCCCTTCGGAGAGGGTAAAACTACAACGGCAATAGGACTTTCACAGGCTATGTGGAAAATAGGCGAAACGAGCATTGTTACTTTAAGAGAGCCTTCCCTTGGGCCGCTTTTCGGTGTCAAAGGTGGAGGTACAGGAGGCGGAAAGGCCAAGGTGGAACCCAGCGACGAGATAAATATGCATTTTACGGGTGATTTCCATGCAATCCAGACGGCGCATAACCTTCTGTCATCTATGCTCAACAACAAAATATACCACGGAAATCCCATGCGAATAGACAGAAAAAGGGTTTTATGGGGCAGAGTTCTTGATATAAGCGATAGGAGTTTGCGCGATATTGTTGTTGGACTGGGGGAAAAAGGCGGCGCGCTTCTGGAAGACTTTTTCGAGATAACCGCTGCGAGCGAAATCACGGCGATAATGGCGTTATCCAGAGATTACGAAGATATGAAAAACCGCCTTGCGAATATTTTGGTTGCATTCACGAAAAACAAAACCCCCGTGTTTGCCAGAGATATAAAGGCTGTGGGTGCGATGGCCGCGTTATTGAAAGATGCATTGCTTCCAAATCTGGTGCAAACATCCGAGGGCACTCCGGCGATAGTGCATATAGGTCCATTTGCGAATATTGCTCACGGTCACAACTCCATACTTGCCGATGAACTTGGGCTCAGATATTCCGATTATGTAATAACCGAAGCGGGTTTTGGAGCGGACCTTGGCGCTGAAAAGTTTGTGAATATCGTTACCAGAACAGGCAATTTTGATGTGGCAGGTGCTGTTATAGTGGTTACGGCTAAAGCGCTTAAATATCACGGTGGTGTGAAGAAAAAGCATTTAAAAGAAGAGAATGTCGAGGCGCTTAAATCCGGTGCGAGCAACCTTTTCAGGCATATGGAAATAGTGAAAAAACTCAATTTCGAGCCCATTGTGGCAATAAATGTTTTTCCAGAGGACACTGAAAAAGAGATTTCTACGATAATGGATTTGCTTGATGAACACAATGTGAAATTTGGAGTATCGAAAGTGTTCGAATTGGGCGGTGAAGGAGGTATAGAGCTTGCGAAACTTGTAAGGAATGTAGAGAACAGAACTCCGAGATTCACATACAGAGTTGAGGATGATATACGGGAAAAAATTGAGAAAATAGCCACGGAAATATACGGCGCAGCGGGTGTGGATTTTGACGCAAAAGCAAAAAAAGATTTGAAGATTATCGAAGAACTGAATATGAACAATCTTCTCATATGCATGGCAAAAACCCAGTATTCGCTGAGCGACAAACCGAAACTCAAAGGTGCACCTGAAGATTTCATCATTGAGGTCAGGAGAATAAAGATATCATCAGGCGCTGGATTTGTGGTTCCAATATTAGGCGATATATCCACCATGCCGGGATTGCCGAGCGTACCTGCTGCTGAAAATGTGGATCTGCTACCAGATGGAACGGTTACCGGATTAAGATAATTGCAAACTCTCCGGTATTGAGTTTATACCTAAATGCACTAAGGTGAGCGCATGAAATATGTGGTTGATGCGTCTGCGCTGGTTGAGGGATTCGAAGCCCCCATGGGAGACGCTATTATCCTTATAACACCGAGCGTTGAGCGAGAGGTGCGTTTGAAGAGTCTGCATATGCTTGAATACACCGTCTTGGAACCCGATAGATATTGCATCGATAAAGTTGTGAGCGTTGCGCGTAATTCGGGAGATTTTGATGTTCTATCGGATACGGACATCGAGGTTCTTGCGCTTGCGTATCAGGAGCACGCTGTACTAATAACCGATGATTATGCCATGCAGAATGTTGCTGAGCATCTCGGATTAAAATGGCTTTCGGTACATCAGAGTGGGATCACGAAAAAACTGCGATGGAAATGGCGATGCACTGGTTGTGGCAAATATTATTCAAAAAACTATGGAACATGTCCGGTATGCGGCTCGAAACTCAGAAGAGTGCCTAAATGATTTCTATTTTCTTTCCGATTTCTACAACCATACCGTCATCCGCGGCTATGGTTCTTATCCCGGTTTCTTTCCAGATCCAGTCTGCCTGAAAATCCGGGTTCTCCTCAATCATTTTCAGCCCAAAATGGGTCAGAATGGCGAGTTCGGGTTTCACAGCAGCTATTATTTTCGCAGCTTCTTTAGTGCTTAAATGATAAGGTATCTTCGCACCCAAAGGTCTCGTAACAGGAAGAATCAGAATCCTTGCACCCTCATGCTCCTCCGCTAGAGAATCATCATAATCAGTATCTGCCATATACGAAATCACACCTTTTGTAGTTTCGAATCTGAATCCGATGGTTGTTGGGTCATTATGAAATGATTTGGTTGCTTTTATTCGAAGATGCTTGTATTCGAAAGACTCTCCCGGTGTAAAGGATAGTACCTTATCCACAAGGCCTCGGTGATACCTTGAGATTGCCGGATCGAATTCATCGTATCCTTCTATAACGCTTTTCGATCCGATAAGCGCGCCCTTCTTTTTTGTGCCGCCGTTGGTAATCGCTTCTATTAACACTTCGGCGTCCGTATAGTGATCTGTGTGTGCGTGACTTACTGCAATAATATCTGTTTTTGTGGGATTGACATTGAATCTGTGCATCTGAACCAGCGCGCCAGGTCCCGGATCTATATGCACTCTCACCCTTCCGTCCTCTAAATACACTCCGCCAGTAGCACGAACCTGATATATCGTCGTGAAGCGCCCACCACCGCTTCCAAGGAATGTTAGAGAAGTCACCACAGCCCATATACTCTTTTTGCATATAATATTTGGCTCACGATGGAACCGCAGTCTATATATCTAAAAGTTAAAATATAACAAACTGTTTTTGAGTTATCTGGCAGTGGAAAGGAGAGTTTGCGGACTTTTCTTTCCACTGTAGAAAAATTGCTGGTGATTTTGATCATTAGCTAAAAAACACATATCTGCCAAGGGATTACTTGAACCGGGTGTGTTTCTGTATCATATATCAAAGCCCGAAAGAAAAAGACTCGGCGAAGAAAATATTGCTAAGAATCTGCTTGGTGAATATTATGAGGTGCTGGTAAAAGGGAAATTAAAATAACAAAATTTATAACATAGAAAATACATCTCATAACTGTGAATCCGACCGTATGCGTTCGGTGTAAGGGCAGATTATGGTGTGGATTGAACAAATGTCCCATTATTGAAACCGCACGCAACACTTTACCAAAACTGAGCCTGTCTGGAGATAGCATATTTGGGGCTTCGCCGCCAAGCGTTTTCGTGGGAAAAAAAGGATATCCTTATGTGTATGCAGGGCCACTTATCTCCGAAGAAAAAGTGCCGTTCATATCCACCTCTGAACTTTTCGGTATGTCTCTCAATGATGTGCTCTCTTCCACGGCTACTTTGATAAGAACGGCAAAAAAGGTCAATGTCAGGAAATTCAACGAAAAGATAATAGAAGCGTCGCAGGAAATAGCTATGTCCGAAAGAAGTGTGGATACCGAGATCTGGGTGGAGAAATATTACGGGGGCGCAACGGTGGATGAGTTTTTCCATCCTACAGGTCCGCGGATCCAGCCCCAGAAAATAGTGGTTGCAGAGAATCCAGTCATCCCCAATAAAGTGGATTCCGTGATAGAGGAGAAACTGAAAGCCGAAATAGCCATCCGGGAGCTGTATTTCTACGGCTACGATGTGGATTATCTTCAGAGGTTGATGGCCGCGGGTGTTATGGGCAAAAGCAGAAGGATGGTACCCACCAGATGGAGCATCACGGCGGTGGACGACATTGCATCGCGTGCCCTTCTGAAAAAAGTGAAACAGTATGATACCATTGACGCTGTTGAATACCGGTACGCGGCCTATATGGGCAATGAGTTTCACATATTCCTCATCCCTGGCTCTTGGGAATACGAAATGCTCGAATCATGGATGAAAGGCTCCATATATTCGGGTGGATGGAGTGTTGGCGTGGGTGATTACGAACCCTATTCGGGCAGAAAAAACTATGCGGATAATGTAACGGGGGCCTATTACTCCGCCAGACTCGGAGTCGCTGAGTATCTGGCAAAAATCAGAAGACAGGCGAAGATTATTGTTTACAGAGAGATAACATCTGATTACAAACTGCCGCTGGGTGTATGGGTGATTCGTGAAACTGTCCGGTATGCTATGCGATTGAAACCTGTAAAATTCTCTTCCATAGAGGAAGCCCTTAACGCTGCGAAAACAAAAATGCACAACGCTGAGTGGATATCTAAAAGCAGAATTCTCTACAACCTGCACCATCAAAGGAAACTTGAAGATTATTTTTAGATGTAATCTCTCTCTATTTCTATGACCTCTTTCCAGTCAGAGGCGGAAGCATACCGATCAAGCGGTTCTTTATTAAGAACAAAGAAGTTTGGACCCCATTTAAATATGCTCATCAGTTTTCTGGCCTGCTCCTGATATCCTGTTATATACAACGCTGCGGACAATGCTTCCGCACTGCTCAATTTTCCTGGTCTTCCGTAATTCACCGGATTGACAGGCACGAGAAAAGGTAAGCGCCTGAAATTGCCGTTGAGCTTGAAAAACACTTCCCGCGCGTCTTTCCATGAGCAATCAACGACGGTTATACCCCTTCGCTCTGCAGTTCTGTGGTCCTTGGGTGACAGTACTCTCCCCGAAAATGGAGATAGAATAATGCTGCCTCTCGGTATCGCATTAATTCGCGATGTCAGTTTTGCCATTTTGAATCTGGCAAGTTTTTTTGCGGTGCATTTTTTAGGGTCATCCTGATTGAGATGAAGAATGAACAGCATTATCTCGTTCACGATGGTTCAATGTAATCGATGTTTATTATGATTTCCTCTATATGCTGTATACAACAAAAAATTTTATATCCTCTCCGAGAGTACCATTTCTTGGGAGTCAGAGAGGCCGTGGCACACATAGGTACCCACATGAAGATGATGCGGGGGTTAAATGCATTCTTCCCCCTCACGCTAACC
>WAOZ01000178.1 GCA_015520975.1 DHVE2 group archaeon
TTTAAAGCGTGATCAAGTTAAAATGAACATAATCAAAATAATTCTTATGAGTAAAGATACAAGGGGTGCTACACCCACAGAGATTGCGGAAAAAATAAAAAAAGATTCTGCAACAATCACATATCATCTTTCAAAACTTAAAATTGAAAAATTGGTTGAGGATTACCGGTTTGGAAAGAACATATTTTACAGAGTTAAGGATATTTATGCACCATTTTTCGAATATGTATTGCTGCACCAATTAAATGAAATGAAAGAGGTGGTTTTATGAAATGGGGAGTATTTTCATATAATCTTTACAGATCCTTATACGATATAGAATTGACCAGAGATAAACTCAGACAGTTAGATTTTTTCAAAAGCGGCCCAGAAGGAAGGAGATTTGGTATAGATCCTAGAAGTATAGAGATTTATGACAATATTTACACATTCAATTTATGCTGGGATACTACAATAAACATCTACGTTGCAGAGAGAGGAAAAATTGAGCCAAGGCTGAATAGTGCTGTAACCGTGAAAAATGTAATAGTATTTGGAAAATATATTCTTGTTCAAAGCACTGAGGATGATGAAAAAATTAAAGGCTTTATTTTCAATTTGCTGTCAAACAAAAAGATTTTACCAGTACTTCTGGATTTTGATGAGAATCTTCTCGAACGCGTGGAAAAAAGCGCGAAGAAAATAAGGGAGATGATGATAAGACAGGTAAGGGATGGTCGGGCCGAAAAAGTGAAGCTATTTAATACCAGTGTTGATCTTCGAAAAACAGAGGATTTCAGAGAGTATATGAACAGGGAGAGGACAGAGTTAAAAATAATCTACGGTGAAAAAGAGAATGATTGGATTAAGATAAAAAAGGGTTCACCAGGTATACTAGTACTGAGTTTACCTTCGAAAGATAAAAGATACAAATTGTTTCTACTAAAAAGCTTTATAGATGATATGATAGAGCCAAATATACATTTTAAGGCTATTCAGCATACTTTGGGATGGTAATCGAAATTATTTATGGCAAAAGTACAGATTGAACCACTCCCGGACACTTTCTTTCCAGCTCTCTTATTCTGTGTTTTGCCAGCCAGAATCTATCGCCTCTTCTGTGCAACTCGTAGCCGAGTGCTTCTACAATTTCAGCATCTCTCGGCATTTGCAGATATCCTTCATAAGAGCCAGCAGGTATAAAAAAAGTTACAGGAAGCATAATCTCGGAAACAGGTAAACTGCAATTTTCCTTGATTCTCTCCAGACAATCTCTGCTAAGTTTCAATTTTCCGTTTTTTGATAGTAGATACGGGTCTTGAAGCAACTGCTCTAGAGATTTTCTGTGCCTTATTATTGATTTATTGAGGGCACCTATTTCATAGGAGAGAATATTCTCGATTACCATCCTCTCTCCTGAAGATGCTCGTTAAGCTCTGAGATCTCCTGTCCACGCATCCCCTGCAATCCACGGGATACCTCGGCTATTATCTCCGGATCATCGTAATGCATAACAGCATCCACTATGGCTCTTGCCATCTCAGCAGGGTTGGGTGATTTAAATATTCCACTACCTACAAACACACCATCGGCGCCCAATTGCATCATCAGCGCTGCATCTGCAGGTGTTGCGACGCCACCAGCAGCGAAATTCACAACAGGTAAACGTCCAAGTTTCTTGATTTCCAAGAGCTCTTTGTAGAGTCCTTCAATGATGTCGTTAAGCGTGTATTTTCCATAAACAACATCGTTTTTATCTATATGTGGCTCCATTCCGTTGTATTCTTTAACTTTTTGAAGCAGTTTTTTATATGACTCAGCATAGTTTTCCGCAATTGTGTATATCTCTTCATCGTCTCTGGTCTGCAGGTCCTCGATGGCTCGCATCACAAGTCTCATATGCCTTACCGCCTCGATAACATTGCCCGTTCCTGCCTCGCCTTTCGTTCTTATCATCGCAGCTCCTTCCCAGATTCTTCTAACGGCCTCTCCCAAATTTCTCGCACCGCACACAAAGGGTACGGTGAATTCCCGCTTATCGATATGATAAAACGGATCCGCAGGTGTCAGAACTTCGCTTTCATCAATCATATCCACTCCCAGTGCTTCCAGAGCCTTTGCTTCCTGAATGTGTCCGATTCTCACTTTCGCCATAACAGGTATCGTAACAGCGTCCATAATCTCCTTGATCTTGTTTGGATCCGCCATCCTGGCCACACCGCCGGCAGCCCTAATATCTGCGGGCACACGCTCAAGAGCCATAACGGCAACCGCACCCGCATCCTCGGCAATTGCAGCCTGCTCGGCGTTTGTTACATCCATTATAACTCCACCTTTCTGCATCTTGGCAAAACCTCTTTTTATCAGGTCGCTTCCGTATCTTATGTTTTCTAAATCAAGATGAAACGCCATAATTATCACCTCAGACCTGCCATGTCTCGCATCCTTATTTACCTTTCGTCATGCGCAGAAGAATTCCCAAAATATATATGTGAGCAAAAAGGTGATAGCAAAGTAAATTATGGAATATTTGTGAAACTCGAGAATCCATTTTCTATCTTTTACAAAGCGGAGCGAAATGAGATTGGCCAGTGAGGCTATTATGGTGCCGTTGCCGCCAATGCTGACACTGTAAGCCAATGCACGATAATCAACGGTGAAATTTGCAAGGAGCACCGCTGCAGGAACATTACTCATAAACTGAGAGAACACCGAACCGTAAAATATAGCGTTCAGACCATTTAAGCTCCGCGACGCCAGGAAATTTCTTATGAAAGGAATATGGCCGAGAGCATTGAAATCCACAAAGAAAATCAGAAATACGAGAAGCAAAGCCCAGTCCACATGGAGGTACACTTTTCGACCATAAATTGCATACACGCAGAACACTGCTGGAATGACATATATCTCCCATCCCGCATCCATAGCGATGATGAGCGTGATGAGCATAATAACGGAAATCGTTGCAAGAAATTTATCGCATTTCATTTCTCTTTCCACAGTCATTTTTTCAATTTCCTTTGAAGGGAACACGAGGAATACAAATATAACAAGCATAATGAGCATGAGAATCCATACTGGCAAGAGTGCAAGCATAAACTCGTAAAAACCAATGTTCCAGATTTTCCAGAGATAAATGTTCTGAGGATTGCCGATAGGTGTGAGCGCCGAACCCGCATTGACGGCGATGGTCTCGAAAATGATCATTTTTCGTATGTCCTTCGCCACATATTTTTGAAGCGAAAGTGTAAAGGGCACTAGAATCAGAAGCGTGACATCGTTGGTTATCGCCATAGAGAGTGTGAATGCGAGAATAACGAGCAACAATGATAGATTTCGCTCGGTTTTAACATTTTCAACAACCTTTGCTGAGAGTATGTCCAGATATCTGCTATCTTTGATGGCCGTGGTTATCAAAAACAGGGCTGCCAGAATAAAAATGGTGTTCCAGCTGATAAAAGAAATATACTGATTCACGAGATATGGATAAGCTGCGGTTATGAGTATGAGGAGCAGTATGGATGATATAAGCACATAGTCTCTCATTATATTTTTAAGGCAGCCCATCGATTTCGATATGCGATATAAGTAAATAAATGCTCCGAATGCTGTTCCGAAATTTTGATACACAGGTTAATTTGCTATGGATTTTATCCTGCGTATCACATCCTCCATTTTTGTAAAATTTTCTTTATTAATCCTCAGTTCTACTGATGTGTAATTTCCCGGATGTTTAGCGCGAATATAGATCACGGTACCATCGTCGGTTTTTACCGTATACATTTTTGATTGCTGCTGTTTTATTATGAGTTTCTTTTCAGTGTTAAATTCCCGTGCGATTCTATCTGCAATCTCATCAACATAACCTTTCAGCGTATGGTAAAATAGAAAACCTCTATCTTCGCTGTTCTTTTTTATCAGGTAAACAAAAAGTGGGCCTACAGCCATTATAAAAAAGCCCATTATCAAAAGTACGGTATCTGAAGGAAATTTCGTAAAAATTATTAACAACACAACAGATCCCTGAACGAATGATGTTAGCACTATTAGAATCGTATTAAGTTTATCTGAAAATATTAGTTCGGTTGTTGTCGGTATCCATCCCCTCTTGCTCAATTTTTTAATTGTTTCATCAGTTCTGAATAATATGATTGAATATGGTGTTAGAAATATAAATGTGCAGAACATTAAAATCATGGTGACGGCAGAAACCCAGTTATGCAAAATACCCCATAACGGCAGCATCATATACATACTACCTAAAAGTACCAATGAAAATCCACGAGATCGCTTGTTCACGATATTTTTGTAATCTTTTATAATCTTGCTGTTGTGGTGATTAAGCA
>WAOZ01000179.1 GCA_015520975.1 DHVE2 group archaeon
GCCACAGAGCGAGTATGAAGTTGGCGGAGCGGAGAGGAGTATTTCCGGCGTGGGAGGGCAGTGACTGGTGGGCGAAGGGAATAAGGATAAGAAACGCCACGACAACGACGATAGCGCCCACGGGCACAATATCCATCATCGCGGGTACATCTTCAGGCATTGAGCCACTCTTTGCCATCGTCTTTGTGCGCCGCGTTTTGGAAAATGAAGAGCTTCTGGAAGTCAATGCTCTTTTTGAAAAGGTTGCCAGGGAAAGGGGTTTCTACACGGAAGACTTGATGCTCGAAATAGCAAAATCGGGAAGTTTGCAGGACATAAATACCGTTCCAGAGGATATCAAACAGATATTCAAAACCGCCCATGATATACATCCAAAATGGCATGTTCTCATGCAGGCAGCGTTTCAGAAATATGTGGATAACGCGGTCAGTAAAACTGTGAATATGCGCTATGATGCGTCAATAGACGATGTTGAAGAGGTGTATCTTCTGGCGTATAAATTGAAATGCAAGGGCATTACGGTATACAGAGACAAGAGCAAGAGAGAGCAGGTCATCAATAGGGCTGATGATGCTATCCGAAAAATGCTTGAAAAGAAAGACAGAGAGTTGCTTCAGCTCAAACTGTTCCCGACGAAGTATGTGCATCTGAATTCCGAAGAAACCTCCAGCTGCAGGGATGGAATCTGTGAGTGAACATTTTTTATAGTTGCACATCAATATCCCATCATGATAGATTTGAAACTGCCGGATTTCGCACTACAAACCATTATAAACTATATCAGAGATTTTGTGGGCGATAAGAATGTAGTTGTGGGCTTGAGCGGCGGAATAGACTCCGCCGTGGTTGCAAAACTGTGCGTGGAAGCGCTCTCAAAAGACCGCGTTCTTCTGGTACACATGCCAGACAGCACCACACCTCCAGAAGACACGGAGGATGCCAGAGAATTTGTGGATCTGCTTGGATGCGCGTATCGGGAGATAAATATCGATGAAAGTGTTAAAGCGATGGTATCCTTGCTGGGGCTTAAATCTCCTCTGAGCGTTGCAAATCTGAAGGCGAGAACGAGAATGACCATTCTTTACGCCATAGCAAACGAGGAAAACAGGCTCGTGGCCGGTACCAGCAACAAAAGTGAGCTTCTGATCGGTTATTTCACCAAGTACGGAGATGGTGCGAGCGACTTTGCACCGATTGGTGATCTCTACAAAACGCAGGTCCGAGAACTTGCAAGATTGCTTGAAATCCCGGAAAAAATAATAACGAAGACACCGCGTGCTGGATTGATGTTGGGCCAGACCGATGAGGGAGAGATAGGAATGCGCTATGACGACCTGGACAGGATACTCTATGGTATGGAGCTTTCAATGACTCCTGAGGAGATCTCCATTATCACAGGGATTGATATTGAAGCAGTGAAACGTGTGTATTCAATGCACGAAAAAAGCAGGCATAAACGAGTTATGCTTTACATACCAAAAATAGGGATCAGAACCGTGAATACAGACTGGAGAGAGTGAGCACACTATACAATCAAAAACATCTGTGCGTGAGGAATGTTTTTTATTCTTATTATGCCGTCCTCGTCAATGAACCCCGCTTTTTTTGCAATGGAAATCACATGCTCACCAACTAGATTGGCTATTGTGGCGATTTTCATGGCGTTGAGAAATGTCTCATCTGTCACGAATGATTCAAAATAGAAACTTTCCTTCACCTCAATTTTCAGCTCTCCTTCTTCGAATTTGCTGCCTAAAAGCTCTTTATCACACGCGGCTACCATAACCTCTCCTCTGATTCGGTATATTTTCATCGCGATTTTGCGATCACACATACTTATACACTCCGCTTCTGATTTCCCTTATAAGCCCTTTTCTGTGCATTTGCGAGAGAATGCGTTCAACTCTCGTCTCCTCGAGACCTATCTTTTTCGCCTCTTCTATAATATCCTCTTCTTTGGCAAAACCCATCTCATCTATGAGTTTTTTCAAGATATAATCCACTTTTTCCATCAGGTTTCTCTGCGTGGAGCTTATACCTGAGTAGATGATATCCGCGTCTATCACACCTTCTTCGGAAGAGGATTCTTTTAAGAAATATTCTACGATTCTAACCGCGCGTTCAGCATCCTCTTTGCGAACAACATCGTCCAGCCTGGCACGCGCAGATGCTTCAGCAAGACGAATCATCGCTTCCAACTGTCTCGGTGTGATTGCAACTCTCTGATTCTCTTCGTACATTTTTCTTATTTCGAGATATTTTGATTTTATTATATTTATTGCTTCATCACTCAACTGCGGAATCACATTTCTCTTTGCGTATGCCACATACTTTCGCATCAGATCAGGATCCACAGGAGGTGTGTTCTCTTCTACGACAATATCCTCTTCCTCTCCGAGCGCGAGTTTCTCTCCCGCGAGATGCGTTTCAAGTATCTTCAGCGCAAGTTTTTCGTCGCGCTCTGGATCGGGGACATCAATAA
>WAOZ01000180.1 GCA_015520975.1 DHVE2 group archaeon
CGGCCGGGATTTGAACCCGGGTCGCGGGCTTACCACAAAGCCCTTTACGGGTAAAGCCGCTTTTCCAAAGGGGCTTTTCGACAGGCCCGCATGATAGGCCGCTACACTACCGGGGCAGCAAAAGGCAAAATGTAATAGAGTATTTAAAGATTTTTGAAACAGTGGATTGTACTTTGCAAATCAGCAAAATTCACAGAAAACTATATATTGCGTTATGCGATGATTTTGAGACATGGAAGTGAAATCGTCCGAGAATCCAGAGAACGAAGAAGGTATGCAGTACCACATAAGATGCAGACCCGGGGATGTGGCCCGATATGTACTGCTTCCGGGAGACCCCGATCGGGTAGGAATAATATCGTCGCTCTGGGATGAGAGGAAAGAGATTGCGTTTCACCGTGAATATCGAACTCACACGGGTGTTTATAAAGGTGTGAGACTCTCCGCAACCAGCACGGGTATTGGCTCACCGTCGGCGGCAATAGCGGTTGAAGAACTGGCAAGGGTGGGTGCGGACATATTCATTCGCGTCGGCTCGACGGGCACAATAAAGGAGGATGTGGAGATAGGCGATCTGATAATAACCACCGCCGCGGTTCGTCTTGAGGGCACAAGCAAACAGTATGTGCGGGTTGAATATCCGGCTGCAGCGCATTACGAGGTCGTGCTTTCTTTAATAGAGGCTGCGGAAACGCTGGGAGTGAGATATCATGTGGGTATAACCGCCAGCACGGATTCCTTCTATCTGGGTCAGGGACGGGAAGGGTTTAAAGGCTATCATCAGAGTTTTTCCCGCATGCTTGTTGATGATTTGAGACGGGCGGGAGTTTTGAATTTTGAGATGGAAGCATCAGCGATATTCACGCTCGCCTCCATTTATGGCTTGCGCGCGGGCAGTGTTGCGGTGGTATTTGCGAACAGAATCACCGGCGAGTTTAAAGTGGTGCCCCAGGACGATGTGGCCAGAGTGGCATGCGAAGCGGTCAAAATACTGAGTGAGTGGGATGAGGAGAAACACAGGGCAGGGAAACAGAATTTTTATCCCGGACTGGTGAAGAGATGAACCCGTATCTCTATGTATTTTTGATTGCGATGTTGCCCTTTGCGGAGCTGAGAGGAGCGATACCGTACGGTATCTATGCAGGTCTGGATCCCGTATGGGTGTACATCATAGCGCTGATCGGCAATATGGTGCCTGTGCCGTTCATACTTCTGTTTCTTCGGGACCTTGAAAAATTTTTGAGGCGGTACAAAAGAATATCCAGAATAATGGACAAAATCTTTGAAAGAACATACAGAAAAGCAAACGACAAGGTAAGAAAGTGGGAGTACCTTGCGCTCATACTTTTCGTGGCAGTACCACTTCCAGGGACAGGCGCATGGACAGGGAGCCTGATTGCGTATCTTTTCAAAATGGATATTAAAAAATCCATGGTTGTTATTTTTTTGGGGGTCGCCATCGCAGGCGCAGTGGTGCTGGGACTGATATATTTGGGTGTATCAATACTATCCTGAATGTTTTAGAAAACATTTTATAATAAGGCATTATGAAGTGCCCCTATGTTGTTCGAGAAAGTCAAAATAGATGAAAAAGAATATTACAGAGTATCAAAAGATGAGCTCTCTGATTTTGTTGTCAGCATTTTTGTCAAACTCGGTGTGCCGAAACACGATGCAGAAATAGTGGCGGAAAATCTCATAATGGCGGATTTGATGGGCGTTGAAAGTCACGGAGTTCAGAGGCTCAAAAGATATGTGGATGGAATAAAAGCCGGTGCGGTGAAGGTGAATCCGGATATTAAGGTGATAGTGGATCGGCCGAGTATGGCACTGCTTGATGGAGATGAAGCCCTCGGACAGGTTGTGGCACATCGTGCTATGCGAATGGCTATTTCCAAAGCAAAGGGGGAAGGTAATGGCATCGCGGTTGTAGGGGTTAAAAACAGCAATCATTACGGTATTGCCGGGTATTATGCGCTGATGGCCGCCCGTGAGGACATCATCGGTATGAGCATGACAACATCGCGCCCGCTTGTGGCGCATACAGGGTCTGTGGAGAAGTTCATCGGCACAAATCCCATCGCGCTCGCAGCGCCCGTGGAGGGTGAAGAACCCTTTCTCCTTGATATGGCCACCAGCGTCGTACCCAGCGGCAAAATTGAGGTTTACAGACGCAAAAACAAAAAAATACCGGATGGCTGGGCAATAGATTCCAGAACGGGGGAAATCACCAACGACCCCAATCTGGCGCTCAGCTCTGAAGGCGCGATACTCCCACTTGGCGGTCTCGGTGAGTTGCTGGGTGGACACAAAGGCTATGGCCTAGCGGTTATGGTGGATATTCTGAGCGGCGTTTTGATGGGCGCTGTATGGAGCAAGCATGTTGGAGGTACAAGCGATAAGCACAGCGATGTTGGGCACTTTTTCATGGCGATAGACCCGGATGTTTTTGTCGGACGGGAGGAATTCAAAAAATCGATGAAAAAAATGCTTCAGGAGCTCCGTGACGCGAAAAAGCATCCGCAGTTTGATAGAATCTGGACACACGGAGAGAAAGGATTTTTAACAGCCGCAACACGCAATAAAATCGGAGTGCCCATATACAAAAAAGTTTTTGCAGAGATGAACGAGATAGCAAAGGAGCTTGGCGTGGAGGAACTAAAGCCCATAGATAGATCTTAAATGAGGATGCGAGGTGGCACGGCTCAGCGTCTCTTCTATAGAATCACCCTTCTCTTTTGACCAGAACCTTCTTACAGAGGTGTATATCCCGCCTCTGTTGTATGCGTAAAGCTCCACGAATACCCATCGCGGCTCCACATACTTGATAAAATCCTCTAAAATTTTATTGGCCAGATGCTCGTGCCATATTCCGTAATTTCGATAGGAGAGGAGATACATTTTTAAAGATTTCAGTTCCGGTAATTTTTTATCCGGCTCGTAGAGTATACGCAGTATGTAATTATCCGGCAACCCAGTTCTGGGGCACACCGCGGAGAGTTCTGGAAAAACATATTCTACACTTGTTCTGCTCTCCGGATATTCAAACTCTGCGGTCTCTATTTCCGGGAAATTCATAATCCACCAATTGTTTCATACTTTTTAATTCCTTCGGCCTTCTCAGTTACTGTCAGCTTAAGCACCACCTTTTACGGAGTTGAAAGTCAATGTTAAAAAGCGATACAAAAGCTTTGTTCCAGAGGGGATGGGGTTGAATTCCTCAAGAAACATGGAATAGTGGAGACAAAAATAAGGTGCAAAACTAAACATAGTGGTCATAGG